>CADBMV010000001.1 GCA_902795865.1 uncultured Erysipelotrichaceae bacterium
TTTAGCTACATTAATGATGGGCTATATTAATTATTTCTTTTACTATTCAAATGGTTATTTAGTATTCTTTGGTTTATATTTAGTTTTGTTCTTAGTTATTGGAAGATTATTTGATGCTTTTGATTTAGGTGATGCTACAACAACAGATCTATTCTTATCATGTTCTTTAACCTTACTAGTATCTAATTTCTTCATGTATTTTATACTATGCTTAATTACATTAAGATTAATACCAGTTTTACCAATATTAGTATTAATGCTTCTAGATATTATTTTGAGTGCACTACTACTATATTTAGAAAATAGATACATAAGAGCTAATTTTCCACCAGTTAAAGTTGTAGCTATATATGGTGAAGAACACTATGGCTTAATTGGTAAATTAAATAACATTAGATATTTATCTATGAGTGTTATTAAGTCTATTGATTTAAAAGATTTAAATTATGATAAGCTAGATGAACTACTTGAAGGAGCTGATGGAATTGTTACACTTGATGTACATCATGAAAATAAAAAGAAATTATTTAAGGCTTGTTATGATAAGCAATTATTAGTATATGATGTACCAAGTATTACGGATATGTTGCTTGCAAGTAGTGATATCTTACATATTGTTGATACACCAATACTAAAGATTAATAAATATGGCCCATCAGAAATGGAAAAGTTTGTTAAAAGAGCTATTGATATTATTGGTTCATTAGTATTAATTGTTTTAACAAGCCCATTAATGTTGATAAGTGCAATACTAGTTAAAGTTCATGATGGTGGCGATATCTTATATAAACAAACAAGATTAACTAGAGATGAAAAACCATTTAAAATGGTTAAGTTTAGATCAATGATCATGAATGCTGAAGATAGAACAGGTGTAGTTTTAGCTAAAGAAAATGATGATCGTATTACTCCTGTAGGTAAATTCTTAAGAAAAACTAGATTTGATGAATTACCTCAATTAGTAAACATCTTAAAAGGAGATATGTCTTTTGTGGGACCTAGACCTGAAAGACCTGAAATATATGATGAAATATGTAAGGATATGCCAGAATTTAAATACAGACTTGTGGTTAAGGCTGGATTAACTGGTTATGCACAGATTTATGGTAAATATAACACAAGTTTAAGAGATAAATTATTGTTAGATTTATATTATATTGAGAACTATAGTTTGATAGATGATATCAAATTATTGTTATTAACATTAAAAATTGTATTCAATAAAGAATCTACAGAAGGAGTCAAGTAGATTCTTTTAATATATGTGCAGTTGTGTGATAGTTTGAATAGTAAATAATTAATAGTATATAATTATAAAGGTATTTTTTATTTGATTATTATGGAAGAAAAACAAATTATATTAAAACCGAAAAAAGATGCAAAAGTAAATTTGGGTAAACTAACCCAATTATTTGAAAACAAAAAAAGAAGATATCTAATTATTTCATTAATTATGATTCCTTTACTATTGGCTATTGCTTTTTTAGGTTATTCAATCTATAAAGATGCAATGAATATTATTAATATGGCCAAAGGCAATGTGGAAACAAAGGATGAACACATAATTGAATCAATGAATTATATTTTAAGAGTTGATCCAACAGATATTCAAGCTGAATATTTTGCGGAATTAAAAAAGGCTATTGAAGAAGATAATGCTGATGATGCAACAATCGCAGGATTAGTAGCTAAGAATTATGTTACAGATTTTTATACTTGGTCTAATAAAAGAGGACAATATGATGTAGGTGGAATGTATTATGTTTATACACCTTTAAAGAAAGATATTTATATTCAAGCAAGAGATGAATTCTATAAATATATCAATCATTATATTAATGAATATGGTGTTGAGAATTTAATAGAAGTTGAATCTGTTGAGGTTGTTGATGTTAAAAAGGCTGATTTTGATTATGTATTACACGAAACTGTAACTACAACTGTTGAAGTTAAAAAAGAAGAAGAAAGTAATGAAAATAATACTTCTGCTGGTACTTCTAGTACAAGTAATACAAGTACAAATACACAAGAAACTACAGAAACAGTTGAAGAAGAAGTAGAAACTGAAACAATTACAGAAGAAATAGATAAGAATTTTAAAGATGCTTATTTAGTAACTTGTACTTGGACATATAAAGAAAAAGAAGGAAATGTATTTAATCCTAGTAAATTAGCTAAAAAAATGAATTTTTTAGTTGTTAAAAACGGAAATAGATTTGAAATAGTTGAAGCAGATACTGCAAAGATTGAAGTTGAAACTGTTGAGGAAAGTGAGGAAGAACAACTTGAACAAAATCAAGGAAATGCTTAGTAATGTTAAATTACCTAAAGCATCTAAATCAAATGTTAAGCTTCCTAATGTAAAGTTTAATCTTACATTCTTTTCTTTACTTTTGTTAGCTTTATGTCATATTGCAATTATTGTTTTAGTATTTTTAAGTTATAGATACTATGCAATTTATCCTAGTGTATTTATTAGTGCTATAGGTATTGTTTTAATATTCTTAATTATTATTGATATTGTTTTATTTGTTGGAATAAATCATAGAGATAAAGTATTAAAGATAATTGGTTGTGTATTAGCTTTCTTTATATTTGTATCTGGTGTGTTTGGTTCTGTTTATATTGCTAGAGTAAATAGTACAGTTAATAATGTATTAGATAATGATTCTAATAAGTATGAAACAGTAAGTGGTGTATTTGTTTCTTACAAAAATGAACTAAGTTCTTTACAAGATATCGATGGTAAAAGAGTCGGTTTATTAAACGAAACTACTCCAGGTATTTCTGCTGCTGCAGAAAAGATACTTACTGATGCGAAATTAGATTATGCACCAATATATTACAACTCATATGCAGAAATATTCCAAGATCTTGCAGATAATGATATTGAAGTTGGATTATTATTAACTGGTTATCGCAGTTTATATGAGAATGATGAAAATTCTAATTTCTCTGATTATCTTGATGATATGCATGACATTTATTCTTTTGAAGAAACAATAAGCATTGATTCAAAAGTAAGTAATAAGAAATTAGATACTGATCCATTTAATGTTTTATTAATAGGTTGGTCTAGAACTGAGCTTGGCTCTTCTATAGGTTTAGCAGATGCAATTATTGTGGCTACTATAAATCCACAAACATATACTGTATCTATGCTTTCTATTGCTAGAGACTCTTTTGTACCAATTCCTTGTTATGGTGGAGAATTAGATAAGATTAACTCTGGTAGATCTATCTCAAGACCATGTTTTATTGAGACTGTTGAAGACTTTATAGGAATGGAAATGGATTTCTACATGGAAGCTGACTATGATGCAGTTATTAGAATCGTTAATAGAATTGATGGTATTGATGTTTATAATCCAGTTGAATTTACATTAGATGGAACATATGTTCCTGCTGGTTATGTACATTTAGATGGTGTACAAGCTTTACAATTCTGTAGAGAAAGACACCATATGCCTAATGGTGACTTTGATAGACAACAACACCAAAAAGAAGTTATCTTGCAAATCATTCGAAAGTTTATTGAAAGAGGAGATATTTCGTTTGCTTTAGCAGCTTTAGAAGCAGCTGCTGATCAAATGTCTACCAACTTAACTCTTCAACAATTAACTGGTTTGTTTAATCTAGTATTAAACACTGAAAACTATACAGGTTTAGATACATTTGATTTAATCGATTTCCATCAATTACGTATTACTGGTAATGGTGGTTTATTATACTATTCAATGGCAATGAGACTTCCATTGTGGGTATATCTTGTATACCAAGGTTCTTTAGATGAATCGGTTAAACATATTCATGAAGTTATGGATGATGCTGGAGTTGGTGATCAATATCCTGCATTTGAATTCTCTGCAAGAAAACCATATGTAAGAGATCCATTCTATTCATTAACTTATGAAAATAAATACGTTTATACACCTGATCCTATGCCACCTTATTGGGCTACTTTACAAGGTTTATCTCAATCAGAGGCAATGGCTTGGGCTGCTGCTAATGGTGTAAAACTACAAATAAATATTATAGAACCAGATGATCCTTCATATGATGCAAAACTAGAAGGTATGGTTATAAGTCAATCAGTAAGATATGGTGCGTTAGTATCAGAATATCCTGTTGGTACAATAACTGTTATGGGTAATGCTGAACTTGATCCAGATAGACAAGTTCCTAACTTTGTAGGTGCTAGTTATATAGATGCTATTAACTGGGCTAATGCTCATGGTGTATATTACGAAATAGATTGGAATGAATCTGCATCTAGTGATGCTGGTAGAGTTTTAGCTCAATCTCATCCTGCATATACTCCAATTGAAGAAGTTGGAACATTCAAGATAACAGTTAAACGTGGTGTACAAGAAATTAAATTTAACGCAAATGGACATGGAAGCGCTCCTGAAACTATCAGTATTAAAACAGGTGAAGCTGCTAAGACATTCCCAACATTACCTGCTACTGATGGATATAATTTCTTAGGTTGGTTTACTGAAGCTAGTGGTGGTAAACAAGTTTGGACAACAAATGATGTTTCAGGTAATGTGACATTATATGCTCACTGGGGTTGTGCAACTCATGAATGGAAAGTAATTACTCCTGCAACTTGTAAAGACGCAGGACTTCAAGAGTGTACAAAATGTGGACACCAAGAAGCAATTCCTAAGAACAACAATCATACATGGGGTGAATGGGCTAATGTAGATTCTCCAACTTGTCAACATGGAACAATTCAAAAAAGAACATGTTCAGTATGTGGTACAGAAGAAACAAACGATTTAGGAGATGTTGCAGCTCATACATGGGGCGAATGGAGCACTACTGAAGGACCAACATGTGAACATGGAACAATCCAAACAAGAAAATGTTCAGTATGTGGAAATTCAGAAACTCAAGATCTAGGTGATAAACAAACTGAAGGCTGCGATACAGGCGGTTAATATTTACCGGGAAATAATTAATTAAGATATGAGGCTATAATGATGAATTATAGCCTTTATTTTAGTAATATATATAAAAATGTATGATACACCAATAAACGTTGAATAGTATAGATGCAAATAACGTAATAATGTAGGGATTTTTTGTATATTTTATTTAAAAAAGTCTTGAAAACTATTAAATATAATCATATAATATACGAGCGCTCGCAAA
>CADBMV010000002.1 GCA_902795865.1 uncultured Erysipelotrichaceae bacterium
ATAAGGTTTCATCTATATTCTAATAAAAGGCTAGAAAGGAAAAGTGATACTTATGTACAAACAAGGTACGTTTGTATCATACAAGATATATATGGCTAGTAGTCAAAGTAAAAAACTGGATCGTCAAAAATTATTTGCTGATCCAATTATGATAAGCACAATTGTCTTACTAATTGTGTTTTTGACTTTATTTATACTTTATCCTTTAGCTATCTTATTAGTTGATAGTTTTATAAATGAAGGAAATATTACATTAGATGTATTTAAACGTGTACTTGCGATGGCAGGTTTTAGAAAAGCAATAACTAATACTTTAAAAGTTGGTTTTCTTGTAGGTATTGCTTCATCTTTAATTGGCTTATTATTTGCTTATGTAGAAGAATATGTTCAATTAAAAACAAAATTATTATCTGGATTATTTAAGATTATTAGTTTATTGCCAGTTGTTTCACCTCCATTTGTATTATCTTTATCAATGATAATGCTATTTGGTAAGGCTGGTATTATAACTAGATATCTTTTACATATATATGACAATAATGTTTATGGGTTCTGGGGAATTGTTACAGTACAAACATTAACATTTTTTCCAGTGTGTTATATGATGCTAAAAGGATTATTGAAAAATATTGATCCATCTTTAGAAGAAGCTGCTAGAGATATGGGTGCATCAAGATGGAAAGTTTTTACAACAGTAACGCTTCCTTTGATTCTTCCAGGTCTAGGAAATGCATTTTTAGTAACATTTATTGAATCAATTGCAGACTTTGCTAACCCGATGATTATTGGTGGATCATATGATACTCTTGCAACATCGATATACCTACAAATAACTGGTGCATACGATAAACAGGGTGCCTCAGCTATGGCTATAGTTTTACTTTCAATTACATTATTGATGTTTGTGGTACAAAAATATTATTTAGAAGCTAAAAGTACTGCAACTTTAACTGGTAAAGCTTCTAGACAAAGAATGCTTATAACTGATAAAAGCGTTACTAGACCATTAACATTTTTGTGTTTGATTGTAGCTTTATTTGTAGTTTTGATGTATGCATGTGTTCCACTTGGTGCCTTATTTACTACGTGGGGTTATGATTTTACTTTAACCTTGAAGTGGTTCCAATTAGTATTTACTAGATATAAAGGCTTTAAAGCATTTAAAGATTCATTTGTCTTATCTTTAATAGCTTCACCAATTACCGCTTTATTATCAATGATAATTTCTTATCTTGTTGTTAAAAGAAACTTCAAGACAAAAGGTTTTATTGAAGCTGTATCGATGCTAGCAATGGCCGTTCCTGGTACAGTACTAGGTGTTGGTTATATTAGAGGATATTCTGGTGGTTTATTCCGTACAGGTATCCTACAAGGTTTATATGGAACAGGATTATTATTAATTATTGTCTTTGTGGTAAGATCACTTCCAACTGGTACAAGAAGTGGTATTTCTGCTTTAAGGCAAATAGATAAAAGTATTGAAGAATCAGCTTATGATATGGGTGCTGATAGTTTTAAAGTGTTTATGAGTGTAACACTTCCATTAATTAAGGATAGTTTCTTATCAGGTTTAGTTACCGCATTTGTAAGAAGTATTACTGCAATTAGTGCGATTATATTACTTGTTACACCTAAATATTTATTAATAACTGTTCAAATTAATGAATTTGCAGAAAAAGGTTCATTTGGTATAGCTTGTGCCTTTGCAAGTTTATTAATTCTAGTAACATATTCAGCTGTAGCTTTAATGAATTTATTTATTAAATATTTCGGTACTAGTAGAACAATAAAGGAGGAATACTAATATGGCAAAAGAGAAAAAAGGTGTAATTCTAGATCATATTTCAAAAATATATCAAGATCCTAAAACAGGTAAAGATTTCTATGCAGTTAAAGATACTTCATTAGAAATAGAACCTGGATCATTTGTGACACTTCTTGGTCCATCAGGTTGTGGTAAAACAACAACACTAAGAATGATTGCAGGTTTTGAAAGTCCAGATGAGGGCGAAATCTATTTAGGTGGTGAGCCTATAAATGCTTTAACTCCAAATAAAAGAGATACAGCAATGGTTTTCCAAAGCTATGCTTTACTTCCTCATTACAATATTTTTGATAATGTTGCATATGGTTTGAAGTTAAGAAAAATGGATAAAGAACTTATTAAAGAAAAAGTTACTAATATCTTAAAGCTTGTAGGACTTGAAGGCATGGAAGCAAGAATGACTAACCAATTATCCGGTGGTCAACAACAACGTGTCGCTCTAGCTAGGGCACTAGTAATTGAGCCAGGTGTATTATTATTTGATGAACCTTTATCAAATTTGGATGCTAAATTAAGAGTCAACATGCGTACAGAAATTCGTCGTATTCAGCAAGAAGCTGGTATTACCGCAATTTATGTTACTCATGATCAATCTGAAGCAATGGCTATTTCAGATAAAATAATTATTATGGATCAAGGTGTTGTTGCTCAAATGGGTACACCACAAGAAATATACTATCATCCAGTAAATGAATTCGTAGCTGACTTTATTGGTGAAGCTAACTTCTTAAAAGGTAAAGTAGTAGCTGAAAACGAAGTTGAAATTGAAGGTCATAAAGTTAAACTAGGTGATTTAGGAAACAGAAAAGTCAATGATGATTGTACTCTAGTTCTTCGTCCTGAAGCAGCTATTGTAGCTGATGAAGGTCAACTTCCTTGTGTAGTTACACTAAGTTGCTTCATGGGAAGTTATCAAAATTACCATGTTAAAGTAGGTGATACATTAGTTAAAATAACAGACTTTAATCCAAAAAATAAAAAAGTATATGAAGTTGGTGATAAAGCATTTGTAAAATTTGATTCAGAAAGCGTACATGTAATCTAAATAAAGAAAGAGCTGTTAATCTTATGAAAGATAACAGCTTTTTTAATGTATAATTTAAGTATGATTGGTTTTATAAAAGGCACAGTTCATGCGTATGGATTAGATTATGTATTAGTTGATACTGGTTCAATTGGCTATCGTATCAACTTTTATCATCCTGAGAGTCTAAGCCTAAATAAAGAAGTTACTATTTATACTTATCAAAATGTAAGAGAAGATGAGATAAGTCTATTTGGTTTTCTTTCTTTACAAGAGTATGATTTATTTGTAAAACTGATTTCTGTAAAAGGTTTAGGACCAAGAATTGCTTCTAATATTTTATCTGCAGCAAGTGCAGATTCAATAATAACTGCAATTGAAACAGGTGATATCGACTTTATGAGAAGAATGCCTGGTGTTGGTAATAAGACTGCTTCACAAATTATCTTAGATTTAAAAGGAAAACTTGTTGAAGTTGAAAACATTGAAAATGATAAACTAGTAGATGTTTCTGAAGCTTTAAAACAATTTGGTTATAAACCTGCAGAAATAAAAAATGTCTTAAAGAAAATAGAAAGAGAAGATGGTTCAACTGATGAGCTTATTAAAAAAGCTCTTGCGTTACTCGTAAAGTAAGAAGTTATGAAAGAAGAAAAAGTATTATCAGCGGATAAACAGAGTCAAGATGATGATTCAAGTCTTAGACCGCAAACATTAAAAGAATATGTAGGACAAACAGATTTAAAAGAGAATCTTGAAGTTTTTATTAAGGCCGCAAAACTAAGAGATGAAGCTTTAGATCATGTACTACTATATGGCCCACCAGGTTTAGGTAAAACAACTATGGCTTATATCTTAGCTAATGAAATGGGCACAAATATAAAAACTACTACAGGTCCAAGTATCGAAAAAACAGGTGATTTAGCAGCTATTCTATCTTCACTTCAAGTTGGTGATGTTTTATTTATTGATGAAATTCATAGACTACCAAAAATAGTAGAAGAAGTATTATATTCTGCTATGGAAGATTTTTATATTGATATTGTAGTTGGTAAGGATGAAGGTGCTAAATCTATTAGACTTGATTTGCCACCTTTTACTCTAGTAGGAGCTACTACAAGAGCTGGTTCTATCTCAGCACCTTTAAGAGATAGATTTGGTATAACAAACAAACTAAATTATTATACAGTAGATGAATTATCACAAATTGTCAGACGTACATCTAAAGTATTTAATTCTGATATTGATGAAAAAGCAGTAATTGAAATTGCGAAAAGGTCTAGAGGTACACCGCGTATAGCAAACAGACTATTTAGAAGAGTTAGAGATTTTGCGCAAGTTAGAAATGATGGCAAGATAGATAAAGAAATTGCAGATGCTGCACTTGAAAAACTTAAAGTTGATGAACTTGGTTTAGATGATGTAGATATTAGATATCTAACAGGCATTATTGAACGTTTTAAAGGTGGTCCTGTAGGTGTTGAAGCTATAGCTAGTGCAATAGGCGAGGAATCAGTAACATTAGAAGATGTTTATGAACCATATCTGCTTCAAATTGGCTTTATTAATAGAACTGCTAGAGGTAGAGTTGTTACAGAGAAAGCTTATAAACATTTAAAAATTAATTATGATCAGAAATTATTCTAAATATTGAAAATAAAATTAATTATATGTTAGAATGATTAAGCGTAAATGGAGGTAAGTATAAATGCCAAGAGATTTTGTAACATTCAAGTGTTCTGAGTGTGGTGAAGAAACATACTTTGGTTCTAGAAATAAGAAAAAACATCCTGATAAGATGGAAATTAAGAAATTCTGTCCTAGATGTAATAAACAAACAGTACA
>CADBMV010000003.1 GCA_902795865.1 uncultured Erysipelotrichaceae bacterium
ATTCTTGAAATATCTTCTTGATAGATTAGCGAGTTTATAAGTAATATAGCTCATTACAATTAGCATCACAAATACCACAAGCATCAACCTGAAGTTTAAGATTGCCATCATTGTAAAACATCCTGTCAAAGTTATTACAGTTGAAATAACCTGTGGCAAAGTATCTGCGACCATTGGTCTCATGGTATCTATATCATTTGTATAGAATACCATCATCTCACCATGTGTGCGACGATCAAAGAATCTTAATGGCAGTTTCTGCATCTTAGAGAATAGATCTTTTCTTAAAGAGTGAAGCATGCCAGTAGAAACTATCGATATCAGTTTTCTGTATGTATATGATGAAATGACTCCAGTTAAATATACACTGGCCATAACTATTAACATTCTTGTAAAACCAACTAAATCAGGATTATCACTTCCAATATATGGGACAACATAATCATTGATTATTGGTGTAAAGAAATATGAAGAGACAACTCCAGTTAATGCAGATAGAATAATGCATATTAAAATCATGATTAACTTACCTATATTACCTTTAGATAAATAGGATAGTGTTCTTCTGATTGTTCCAGAAACATCATTAGCTCTGGCAGTTCTAATTTGTCGATAAGTTCTTTGAGACATTATTCTGCCACCCCCTGAAGCTGTGTTTGGTATAGATCACGATAAACATCGTTTCTTTCTAATAACTGTTCATGTGTACCTATATCATCAATTAAACCTTCATTCATAATGATGATTCTATCTGCTTCTTTAATTGAAGCAACTCTTTGAGCAATGATAATTGTGGTCATACCAGCCAAATTCTCTTTTAAAGCTAATTGAATACGATGATCAGTATCAGTATCAACAGCACTTGTAGAGTCATCTAAAATGATGATCTTAGGGTTTTTAAGTAGCGCTCTGGCAATACAAAGTCTCTGCTTCTGTCCACCAGAAACATTGACACCACCCTGTCCCAGTTCGCTATTATAACCATCAGGTCTGGCCATAATGAAATCATGAGCTTGAGCATTCTTGCATGCCTTTACAACATCATCATGACTGGCATCAGGATTACCCCATTTCATATTCTCTTCAATGGTACCTGAGAATAATGTATTCTTTTGAAGAACCATAGAAACTGCATCTCTTAGATTCTTCAGTTTATATTCTTTAACGTTTCTTCCTCCAACATAAACCTCACCAGTACTTGCTTCATATAAACGAGGAATAAGCTGAACCAGTGTAGTCTTTGAAGAACCAGTAGAACCAATAATACCTATTGTTTCTCCTGAATTTATCTTAAAGTTAATCTTGCTTAGTGCTTCATTTTCAGATTTTTCATCATATTTAAATGAAACATTTCTAAATTCAATCTCACCATTTTCAACTAATAAATTCTCATCAGCATCAGAATCATCAATATCAGGATTTTCATTCAATATTTCATTTGCACGTGTAACACTAGCTTGCGCCATGACAATCATCATCAAGGCGTTAGATGCCATCATAAGTGAAAACAATATTGCTCTTACATAAGAAAGATAAGACATAAATTGTCCAGTTGTCATAAAACCTTTAATGATATGATTGCCACCAATCCATGCTAAAGCAATCATACATGAATACATTACTAGCTGAAAGAAAGGATCAGAAAGAATTACCAGACCTTCCGCAAACCTTTGCGCAGCAGTAACCGCAAATGATCTGTCTTCAAACTTATCTTGTTCGTAATCTTCTCTTACAAATGTCTTAACAACTCTAATACCTTCAATATTTTCTTTTAAAGCATTGTTCATTGAGTCAAACTTACCCATCATCACCACAAAACGAGGATGTGCTTTTAAAGTAATAAATACCAGACCACAGAACAATACTGGTATTGCGTATGCAAAGATAATCGCAAGTTTTGAATTCATTCTTAAGACCATTGCAAAACTTACAATCAGATTTATCGGTGCACGTATTAATTGTCTAACAATAGAAACATATGCCATTCTAAGCATTCTCATATCAGTAGTAAGTCTTGTAACTACTGTAGAGACATTGAACTTTTCAATATTTTTAAAGTCATAGGTCTGAATCTTTCTAAACATTTCATTTCTAAGATTTCTTACAAATCTTGAAGATGAAATACTAGATAGAAAACCTGAAATAACTCCAGTGATACATGCTGCCAAGGCCAAAGCCACCATGACACCACCCATTCTTACAATATAATTAATATCCCCGCCTCTAGCATTGATTCCCACATCAATAATCAAAGACATTACATATGGTATAAATACTTCAAAAATAACTTCGATGATGACAAAAACAGGCCCTAACAAAGCAGCCCACCAACCATCTTTTGTATACTTTCTAAGCAAATCAAACATATTTATAATATAACACATATATTTAAAATATTTATAAAATAAAAGGTTTGATTGGACAAACAATTATTTAATATTTATACTCTTTTAATAAAAATATTGATAAAATTAAATTAATCAATTTTCGACAATAATAATAAAGGAGGATGGAATGAATTTATTACAATTATTGTTAGGATCATTAGTATCAAATGATTCTGTAAGTTCTGTATCTAAAAAAACTGGTGTGTCATCTAAATTGACTTCAAAACTATTAATGATGGCAATTCCTCTATTAATTAGCTACATGACTAAAAACGCATCTAAAAAAGATGGTGCACAATCTTTACTTGGAGCTTTAACTCAACATACTAGTAAAGAAACAGTTAGTAATCAGATTGCTAATGCTGACTCAACTGATGGCGCTAAAATCATTGGCCATATCTTAGGTAAAGATCAAAACGCTATTATTTCTAATCTAGCAAAAGAATCTGGTGCTTCTGTTGCTGAAGTTAACAGCATCTTAAACAATGTTGCTCCAGCATTATTAAACAGCTTATCAACAGCTACAACTGCTACTGCTTCTAAACCACAAAGCAACAAAGTAGATCTATCTGATGGTATTGATCTATCTGACATCGCTGGTTTATTAAATGGTGGTAAAGTATCTAATACTAACCAGAATGCAGCAGCTGGATTATTAGGTTCACTATTAGGTGGTGGAACTAATACAAAACCTCAATCTAATAATGACCTTACAAACTTACTAGGTTCACTATTAGGTGGAACAACTAATACTCAAACTTCAGCAAAAACAGCTGATGGTACTGAATTATTAGGTTTATTAACTTCATTACTGAAATAATAAAAAGCTTATTATCAACAAAAAAGCACTTAAGCTAATAACTTAAGTGCTTTTTTATGTATCTTGATTTCTGCTGTTTCTTTTACTCTAGCTTCTTCTCCATCTA
>CADBMV010000004.1 GCA_902795865.1 uncultured Erysipelotrichaceae bacterium
AGCATCGCAAAGCCTTTCATTTTTGCCATATTTTTATCCACCTTTCTATTCGATAATTTCTTATCGATATAATTATATCGTATTGATTTTAATAATACAATAGCAAAAATAAAAGGTTTCAACTTTATTAATTGAAACCTTTTTGAGTCTATATTTAAGAATATTATTACATGCAAGTATATCCACCATCAACTGGAAGATTTACACCTGTAACATAAGATGAACTAGGTGATGCAAGGAAGATTGCTGCAGAATCGAGTTCACCTTCATTACCATATCTTTCTTCAGGAATCATTGTCTTAGCATTTGCTTGGAAGAAATCTGAATCCAAAGTTTCTTTAGTTAATGGTGTATAGAAATATCCTGGACAAATAGCATTAACTGTAATGTTATATTTGCCCCATTCAGCAGCTAAAGCTCTTGTAAGATTTACAACACCACCCTTTGCAGCATGATATGGAGCACTACCTGCAATTTTATTACCAACTAAACCATACATAGAAGCAATATTTATAACTCTTCCATACTTAGCAGGAATCATTGCTTTTTTAGCTACTGCTCTAGCAACCTTGAATGAACCAAATAAATCAACATTCATCTCATGAGCAAATTGATCATCAGTAATATCTTCAGCTGGAGCAACAGCACCAGTACCTGCATTATTAATTAAGATATCAATTCTTCCAAATTTTTCTAAAGTCTTATCAACTAAACTTTCAACAGCTGCAGTATCAGTAATATCACACACTATCGGAAGTGTTTCAACATTAAATTCTTCCTTAATCTGTTTAGCAACCTCTTCAATTAAGTTTTGTCTTCTAGCTACTACAACAATATTTGCACCTTGATTAGCTAAAGCTTTAGCCATTTGTACACCTAAACCAGTTGAACAACCAGTCACTAGAGCAACCTGCCCTTTTAAATCAAAATAATTTTTCATATTAATCTCCTTTTCTTTCCTCATGTATTCTAACACTATGTGAAAAACACAAGTAAAATTATTTTTTTAAAAAATAAAAACCGTTACCACAGTCTTCTTAATTATCTATTTGTCTTCTTTTGATTCAGTAACAACATTTACTATTTCAATAACATTAGTAAAATCAATGGCGTTTTTAGAAGTGATAACTGGTCTGCCGGTATCTTGCTCAATTGCCTTTCTTGCGTCACCTGCAACTTTACCACCACGTTTGGCAATTGTTTTATTTTCTTCTAGTCCCTGCGGATTATGTGCTTTTGTAAGCTCGGTAGTTGTTGCTTCTGCTAACATATTTAAAACTAACTCTAAATCCGACATATTATCTCTAAGATTTTCTTTCTTTAAGTTTTTAAGATTCTTATATTGTCTTGTAGACATACCAGCCCATGCACGAGTTATTTCATCGGTAAGGATAGCATATTCTTTTCCTTTTTCGATTCCATGGGTATCCCACTGTTTAGTTTAATCGTTTCTAACACGAATAGATAATAATCTTTGATGAATCCATTCTTCGTTATAACCTTTCTTTAGATAAGTTTGCAAAGCTCTATCGATTGCTAGTTCAGGATCGATTGTTTCATTGATTCTTTCAGCACCAACTTCAGCAAGCCACAACTTAAATGGTTCAGCTTTAGGGGAAGGAATAGACTGGATAATGCGTAATATTTGTTTTGTATCTGCCACATCTGTCATACGCATTTTCCCATCAGCAGCTTTCATTCTCAAAGCGTGACAATTTGTCACGGTTTCATTTCCCTCTGCTTTTAGCCTTTGTTTTAGTTTTCTCCAATATGCTAAAGCATCTTTACTATCTGTTAATATCCTGATGACATCCACAACAGAAAAATACCATTCTTCTTTTTCTTCGTCCCACATTGTACGAATCATTTTGTTTTCATAGGTTTTGATACTATTAGTTAATCTCATCTTTGTTCCTTATAATGTGATTCTAATTCACTATCATTATAACATATACTTGATTTATTTTCTTGTGTATTTTGATAGGTGTAACTTATCTTTTGTATTTCCGCTTATTCATATAATACTGAAATAAGTCTGTTTAATAAGATAATAAATATATGTTTCCTTGTGA
>CADBMV010000005.1 GCA_902795865.1 uncultured Erysipelotrichaceae bacterium
TAAGAGTTTTCCATAATGGTTTATAGCTTATCATGCTTTAAGTATGGTGCATTTTCTCACCAAAATCATGGTGGACATATGCACCATGAATTGTGTAAAATAAACATGGTTAACAAATATATTCTTAAGCAACAGGTTTCGTAACGAAAAGACATACTGTAGTTTAAAAATGATTAGTTTGAGGAGGATTTTAGAATATGAAAAAACAAATTTTGATTTTAGTTATTGTATTAATGTTGTGTGGTTGTTCAAGAAGTGTTATTGGAACATATAAAAGTGGCAAAAAAAGAATAACAATTGAAGAGAACCATATGACGGTTGGGAACAATCCTGGCTATGGAATAAAGTATGATATTAGGATTAAAGGAAACAAAATTTACATTGATCATGCCAATGGAAATGTTGAAGAAATTAAGTGTTCATTTAAGGGTGACAAACTTATTTTTACATTTGATGATGGTACAGTTTGGGAATTGTCTAAATAAAAAAAATAATGGAGTGAAGAACAAATGAGAAAAAAATATAGCTTATTATTAGTTTTAATTATGTGTTTAAGCTTACTCACTGGCTGTGGTAAGAAAAAACTTGATGCGTTTGATTCAAAAATATTTAATGTTGAAAATGATGGGGTGATAATTAACTACACTGTTGAAAAAAAGAAGATAAATATTTCGTTGAAAAACAATATTCTTGGAGATGATCCTAGGACATATTTAGAATATTATATTGATGATTCTAATGATCATTTAGCAGGTGATGAGGTTACTGTATATGCGAAATTACCACTGGAATTAAGTGAGAAATATGATTTAAAAAGTCCTTCTACAAAAATTGTTATTCCAAAAGTAGCTGGCTCATATGTTTCTGATGATGATTTAAAGAGTAATGTTGATAATTTAGTAAACAATACTATTGTTGAAGATATTATAAAAAAAGTAAAAAACTCTCAATTTTCTTTTTATGTTTCTGCTAGAGGTTTTAAATCTACCGTTGATATTAGCAAATTGAAAAATGCGTCAATGCATTTAGAAGATTTTTTTGATGGTAACACATGCACAGTTGATAACGATAGAACTAGTTCAACAAGCGACGATAATTTTTACGCTGATGGTTCGATTACGTTTGAATGCTCTGCAAATGAATTATTTGATATTGATAATTATATTCTTGAAGGATTTAATATATTAGATTATGAAGAAGAGAATAAAAAAACAGCAAAAATTAGTTTTTATATTCCTGTAACTCATAATAAAAACGAGGCAATTTCATCATTCTTAGATGAATTAATTAGTAATGGGGCTAAATGCATTGGAGGAGTATCTGAGCTATATGCAATTCTGGACAAAACTAGCAGTGTCTATGATGGAATTAGTTTTGATGATACAATGACGTTTCCATATGCCATTATCAACGATGATGTAGCAAAAAAAATATACGATATCTCTGATAGCTTTTTTCATTATGATAGTTATCCAAACAATATAGATGAATATTTAATAAGTCCTGTATACTTTATCTCGTTTGTTTATGATGAAAACGGAGAAGTCAATTACACAATTCAAGAAGATGGAAATTGGTATTGGCGCCTAGGAACACTAGAATATCCATATTTCTATTAAATGTTTACAAAGTTTGAAGTTATTTTGTTGTTCAATTTCATACTTATTTTATGTTCTTTATTCAATTGATTTTTAAAGAGATTGAAGAAACTAAAATATATAAGGAGATAATCTTCTATGAAAAGTATTAAAAATATATTATTATCAATCGGACTCTTTCTAGTCATGTTGGTTACATTAGTCGGTTGTGGCAAGAAAAAACTTGATCTGTTTGATTCAAAAATATTTAATGTTGAAAACAATGGTGTTGTCATTAATTACTCTTTAAAAGATGGATATATTTTACCTTCGATAAAAAATGATATACAGAGTAAAGATGTAAGATCTTCATTGAAATATAATCTAAAAACAAATGATGCGTTATTGCATGGTGACGAAATAGTGATTTACGTTGATGTTCCAGATGATTTAAATGAAAAATACGAAGTATTAAATACTTCAACAACAGTAAAGATTCCTATTCTACCTGGTAGTTATGTAAAAAAGTCTTTCATAAATGAAAGTGATATTGATAAGGTTAAAGAAGTAGTTATAAATACTTTTAGTGATGTTAAAAATAATACTGCAACATATTATGTTGATAGTCTTAACATTGGAAATGTAAAAACTATAAAAGAATATTCAGGGCATCTTATAAACTTGTTCAATATGGATGAATATTATGATAGATCTAAAAAAATATCAAATCCTTTATTTGAAGTTGATGAAAATAATGACTTATGGAAAAATGTTGGAGAATCAACAGAGATTATTGAAGTATCTGAATATCAAGGTATTGAATATTTTGTTAAATCATGGAAATGTGAATTATTATTAAAAGACATATTAAATTTTAATGATATACATTTTATGGAAAATAATGATAAAGATTCTTGCGAATCAATCGATGTTTTTGCTCCAATTCTCTTAGATAGCAGTTTTTATGACATATACACAAACTATATAAATAGTTTTGATTATGGTAAACCATTTCATCGAATCAATCTTTACGATATTAATTACGAGATTAACAATTTAAATGACGATTATAAATTAATGAAAAATGGAGATATGATTCGTTTGGGAACTCTGTCAATAAAATACGATGACAAAGATGGTAATCTAAGAATAGTATTTGACAAAGAAGATATTTTTTCTAAGGAACAATATGATGATCATTTACGATATCAAACATTTGAACTATATAGGAGTGTAGGTGAAACCACAAACATGAGTAGAGAATATGAAAAAATGTCTAGAATATTTGTGTTCGATAATTGATTTTAAAAATAACTAGCAAATAATAACGGTTTATTAGAGTTTTCTAGTGATATATACGTTAATAAAACTGGAAAATTCTTTTTATATTGTAAAAAGTAAAACTATTTTTCATAATTGAAAAATATAGATTTTTTCTTGCCCGTTTAATAGATTTGAATAATTTGGTATATTTATATTATTTTAATAATCTATTTTGTTAAATAAATTGTCTAATGCAACTCTATAGTCTGTATAAAATCTTTCTTACGCATTTCTGATAATAAGTGCTCTGGTTCTATATCTTTTTGTGATACAACTTCTGTAAGAATAATCCATCTGCCATCATTATCATTATCTTTTATTAGTCTTACATCTAAACATAAATATCCTAATGATCTAAATGCATCATCAATATCTCTTATAGATGTTCCTTTTTCAACTCTTATTAATAAATTTGCGGTAGTTTTAGGGAAATGTCTAAAACTATCAGATCTAAAGATAAATTGTAATGATATCATTAGTGCAGTAACAACACTTGCGATTATATACATATTGGCACCAATACACATACCGATTGCTGAAGTTGTCCAAATACCTGCTGCTGTTGTTAAGCCATGAATTACATCTTTTCTAACAAATATAACTCCTGCACCTAAAAAACCTATTCCACTAATAATTGAAGAGGCAACTCTGGCAGAATCAAAACCTGCAGTATCTAAAAAACCATATTTAGAAACTATAACTAGTAGTGCAGATCCCATACATACAAAAGTATGTGTACGAATTCCCGCTTCTTTTGATTGGTTATGTCTTTCATAACCTATAATGGCACCTATTAGTGTCGCAAATAATACTTGATATAACCATGTAATTTGAAAATTATTAAGCATAATAATCCTCCCACATATTCATAAAATACATTGTAAGTAAGTACTTTATCTTATTTAATTATAAACTATTATAGTAAAATAAATATATAGAAATGGAGATACATAATGAAAATTGGTACTGTAAAAGAAATTAAGAATCAAGAATATCGTGTAGGTTTAACTCCTGATAACGTTAAAGCATATGTGAGCCATGGTCATGAAGTCTATGTGGAAAAAGGAGCTGGTTTAGGTTCTGGTTTTTCAAATGAACAATATAAAAAAGCTGGTGCTAAAATACTAAATAGCGCTAAACAAGTATGGGAAAAGGTAGATATGATGGTAAAGGTTAAAGAACCTTTAAAACCAGAATATAAGTATTTTAGAGAAGATTTAATTATTTATACTTATCTACATCTTGCAGCTGATCAAGAGTTAACTGACAAAATGCTTAAAAGTAAAGTAGCTGGTGTTGCTTATGAAACATTAATTGAAAAAGATGGTTCTATTCCTTTACTTGTGCCGATGTCACAGATTGCAGGAAGACTATCTATTCAAGAAGGTGCTAAATACTTAGAAAAAAGATTTGGTGGTTCAGGTGTTTTATTATCTGGTGTTCCAGGTACCGCAAAGGCTAATGTGGTTATTTTAGGTGCTGGTACAGTAGGTGAAAATGCTTGTAGGATTGCGGTAGGCATGGGAGCTAATGTAACTATCTTAGATGTTAATTTAAAAAGACTTGAATATTTAGATCATATATATGGATCAAGAATTCAAACTTTAATGTCTAATGATCAAAATATTGAAAATGCTGTTAAAGATGCTGATTTAGTTGTAGGAGCTGTTTTAATTCCTGGTAAGAGTGCTCCAAAACTATTTAAAAAGAGATATTTAAAGCAAATGAAAGCAGGTTCAGTATTTGTGGATGTGGCAATTGACCAAGGTGGATCAGGTGAAACTAGCCATATGACTACACATGATGATCCAATTTATATCGTTGATAAAATAGTTCACTATTGTGTAGGTAATATGCCAGGTGCTGTTCCTAGAACTAGTACTATTGCTTTAACGAATACGACCTTGTCTTATGGCTTACAGATTGCTAAATATGGTCTAGCTAAAGCATGTAAGAAAAATGATGTTATCTATTCAGCTATCAATACCTATAAAGGAAAACTCACATGTAAAAATGTTGCAGATAGCTTTAAAGGATATAAATATACAGATATTAAAGAATTGATATAAAAAATAGCCCTGAGGGCTATTTTGCTATTTACATACCACTTTAATTACAAATGGATATATAAAGGTCATAAATGATACAAATATGAACTCTCTTGTAAAATGGCCCCAATGAGTTCCTAAAGCTGCATCAAGTGGTGCACCTAAATAAGTAATCATGATTCCTAAAATGATTACACCAATTAAAGAAACTATAATACCTTTTGTATTAAGTCCTGTTGGTTTAAATTTTATCCATTTTCTTTCTATGAATCTTCCAAGACAAAAAGCAATTAGTCTAGCAGTATCACCATATCCATCATTCATCATCTTATATGGAGAAACTAATAATTCTCCATTAACATAATCTAAAGGATATGGTTTAAAAGTAATATATACTAATCCTGCAATTGCGAATAAAACTATAAATAATAGTATTATATTCTCTTTTTCTGGATTCAATTCTAGATAATCAAATAACTTTTGAATAATTAATAATGATAGCCAAGTTAGTGCTAATGCAACTAAAACATCTTGAGGTGTGTGAACTCCTAGATAATTACGAGTAAAACCAGTTACAAGCAATAGAAACATACATATAAATACTAATAATTTATGTTCTTTAAATTTCTTAGTTAAACCACCATATATCGATCCTGCAATAGCAGTATGTCCACTAGGGAAAGAATAACCTGTAGCCGTTCTAATTGCATCTCCTGCAGGAACAACTCTAGCATCTCTAATCCAAGGACGATATGCACATACAGATAGTTTGATAATAGAGTTTAAAAATCCTATTAAAGAATATGTAGCTAAAACATATAAACCTTTCTTTTTATCTATAGTCCAATAAATAAATACTGGTACAAGTATTAAATAAGTAACTGCAAAAAGTGATAAAGGTTCCAAAATAGGGGTTAAAGCTTCATTAATAGCTATACGAAATCTTTGTAGTAATAATAAATATTCAATATCTAGCAACATAACAAGTCTCCATTTCACAATTATTGTACATCACAGTTGTTTATTATGTTATATTTAAATAATATGAAAGTATTAATTGATTCATTTATTATAATTTTTCCTTTATTAGCGTTAGTTGTATTAGGTTTTTGTATTAAAAGAATCAATCTATTATCAGATAACACTATAAAAGAATTAAATAGAATAATAATTTCATTATTAATACCTGTAAATGTATTTATGAGTATTTATAATAGTGATTTTAAAACTGATTTTAATTTAAAGTTTGTTTTGTATTGTATTATTTGTGTAATATTATCATTTATATTATCTTTAGCTATTTTTAATGGTGTTAAAACTAATTCTGTAAAAGCTTCTTTGATACAGGCAAGTGTTAGACCTAATATCGCTATTATTGGTATACCATTAGCTGTTAGTATCTATGGACAATCAGTTTCAGGTATAACTGCTATAGGTGTAGCTTTTTGTGCTCCTTTATATAATGTATTATCTTTAATAATGTTTGAGACCTTAAATGATAATAAATATGATGTAAAAGACATTATAAGTAAATTGTTTAAAAATCCTATATTAATCTCTACAATAATAGCTTTCATATTAAAATCTATAAATATTCATATTCCTAGTATGTTTTATGATACTTTATCTTATATGTCTAGAGCTACTACAGCTATTTCTTTAATTGTGCTTGGCGCTAGTTTTAAACTAAGTTTCACAGATCATAAAAAACAATTAATTATGGCACTAATAATAAAAATGATTATTATACCAGCATTAGTATTAACTATAGGAGTACTAATTGGTTTTAGAAATGAAGCTTTAGTAGCTTTACTTGCCTTATTTGCGTCACCAGTAGCTATCAGTGCTTATTCATTCGCAAGTGGCTATGATGCTGATTTAGATCTAACTAGTTCCATAATTATCTATTCATATTTAATATGTATTATTAGTTTGCCTATATTTATAAGTATTGTTAGGATATTAAATTTTATATAAATTGGGTAAAGTATTATTGTATAATTTAATTAATGTAGTGGAGGATAATATAATGAGTGAAAAATTACATGAAGAATTAGAAAAAGTCGAAGAAGTAGTAGAAGAAAAAGCTGATGCTATTGAAGACAAAGCTGAAGTTAAATTAGCTGAAGCAAAAGAAAAATTAAATGAAGTAGCTTCTGAAGCTAAAGAGAGATTAGATGAAGCTGTTCAAAAAGCGAAAGAATCTGAAGTTGGTAAAGCTGTACTAGGCGATGATGGCAAGTTTAATAAAGAAGACTTAGACAGATTAACTCAAGAAGCTAAGGATTCTAAAGTAGGTAAGGCTATATTGGGTGAAGATGGTAAATTTGATAAGGAAGATGTTGATAGACTTACTGAAGGTGCTAAAAAAACAGTTGAAGGTGTAGTTGATAAAGTTAAAGATTTATTCAATAAAGAATAAGGAAGTAAAACTATGGCAAAAAGAGGTTCTTTTTTAGGAAAGTTATTAGGAATCGCTGCTATTGCAGGTGCTGCAAATGCTGTTTCTAAACTTGAAAAACAAGCTAAACAAGAAGATAGAGATATCCTCGATGTAGCTAAAGAAAAATATGATGGTTTTATTGATGATGTAAAATCTGGTGAAGCTTTTGAAAAAGTAAAGAATTATGCTGAAAAGACAGTTAATGATATTAATTCTGGTGAATTTGGTGAGAATATTAAAGGCAAAATAAATGAGACCATTGAAAGTGTTAAATCAGGTGAATTTGTCGATAAAGCAAAAGATATGGCTACAAGTATTAAAGATGGTGTGAGCGACATTATTGAATCTGCTTCTAAACAAAGTGATACTGTTGAAGAAGTAGTAGAAGATGTTGCTGAAAAAGTTGAAGAAGTTGTAGATAATATCAATAATCAAATGTAGAAACAGGATGCTAAATCCTGTTTTTATAATATAATTAATACATGAGATTAAAGAGTAGTTTTTTGATGTGCTTATTGTTAAGTGGCTTATTGTTACTTAATCTTTTTGGTTCTTTATCTGTTAAACCAAATAACGAACCTGTAATAGATCTTTCAAAACAAGATGATAATAAAGAGACAGAAAACTATGTAATGCCTGAATCATTTAAAGGGACTATAAGTGATGAATTTAATGTTCCTGAAGGAGTAATTAATACTATTGTTTCCTATATGGATGCTTATTATAAGAGCTTATATACTCTTGAACAAGTAGATACAAATAATTTATTTTCTGATGAATATTATGCAGCTATATCTGATAAAGCAATCAAATTAGTTTTAGATGTTAGAAAGTTGTATGATTTTGATTTTGGTTTAAATACAGCTCATTATGATTTAAAAATTAGAGATTATACTTTTGAAAATGGAATTCATCATATTGAGTTTTATGAAGATGATTATATGAAGTTTAAGTTTTTAAATGATATAGAATCTCAAGTATATGACATTGAAGGTTATTTTGAAATTAAGGAAGTTGATGGTGAATATAAGATTTCTAAACTCTATAAGGAGCAAGGCTACTATTTAAGTTTCTATGATTATACAGAAAATATAGCTGATGTAGACAAGATGTATGATTATTATTATTCTGAATTAAAGGATATGGTTAGATATAATAATGAAGTTTTAAAAGAAAGAGCTTCTAGAACTGTATATGATTCAGGAAAAAACGTTACTAATCAATATAATAGAACTGCAGCTGTAGAATATTCTAATAAGTATTTCCACACAAGGAATTCAAGCGAATGGTATAACTTTGCCTATGAAGGCGGAAATTGTCAAAACTATGCTTCTCAATGTATGTATGTAGGTGGCATACCTATGGATTTTTTAGGTGCTGATCAATGGAAGTGTTATATTGAAGATCCAGTTTATGAACCAGAGCTAAACTATAATGAGGTACAAAGTGGTAGAACTGCTTCTTGGGTAGCAGTAGGATCTTTTTATGAGTATGCAAGAGACAATGAAGGCTTTGGATTAGTTGCGGATACTGAAGCTAATTTATATTTTGCTGAACCTGGAGATATTATTGTTGTAGGAAATGGTGGAATGGCTCATACAGTCATTGTTTCTAAGGTTGTAGATGGTCATATTTTGGTTAATTCTAACAGTATAGATATGAAGGATTATCCTATAGAAGCATATACTTATACATATGTAAAACTCATTAAAATATTGGGTTCAAATTAAGAAGACGAAAGTCTTTTTTTTATTATGTGATAATAGAGTGCTAATGTTTAGCACTCTTATTGACTGAGTGCTATAATGTAGTATAATTGTTTATGGAAGAAAGGAGTTTAATATGATTAAACCATTATATAACAATGTATTATTAAAGAAAGTTGAAGCTTCTAATGAAACTGAAAGTGGCATTATTATCTCACAAAAAGAGAAGAATGAAGAGTATGCTATAGTTGCTGAAGTAAGTGGAAGTAAAGAAGTTAAAGTAGATGATAAAGTCTATGAAATGCCTTTAAAAAAGGGTGATAAAGTTATGTATAAAAAGTATTCTGGAACTGAAGTTAAAGATGGTGAACAAGAATACATTTTAATTAAAGCTGAGGATATCTTAGCGATAGTTAAGTAGGAGGTTTATTATGGCTAAAATTGTTAAATATTCTAAAGATGCAAGAGATTCAGTATTAAAAGGTGTTGATACTCTAGCTGATGCAGTAAAGATTACTCTGGGTCCTAAGGGTAGAAATGTAATATTAGATAGAAGTTATGGTTCACCAATGATTGTGAATGATGGTGTAACTATTGCTAAAGAAATTGAGCTTGAAGATACCTTTGAAAACATGGGTGCAAAAATGATTTATGAAGTTGCTAACCACACAAATGATTCTGCAGGTGATGGTACTACTACTGCAACTTTATTAGCTCAAGCTATGATACATTCTGGCTTAGAAGCAGTTGAAAAAGGTTCTAACCCTGTATTATTAAGAGAAGGTATTGAAAAGGCTGCAAATACTGTAGCTGATAAATTATTAAACTCTGCTAGAAAGATTGATTCTTCTAGTGAAATCGCTAATGTTGCAGCTATCTCATCTGGTTCAGAAGAAATAGGTAAGATTGTTTCTGAAGCAATGGATAAAGTAGGTAAGAATGGCGTTATTAATGTTGATGAGTCTAAAGGTTTTGATACTTCATTAGAAGTAACCGAAGGTTTAAGATATGATAAGGGTTATATTTCTCCTTATATGATTACTGATAGAGAAAAGATGTCAGTAGAAATGGAAAATCCTTTAATTCTTGTTACAGATCAAAAGATCTCAACAATTCAAGAAGTACTTCCTATCTTAGAACAAATCGTTCAAGCAAATAAACCACTATTAATAATTGCTGAAGATATTGAAACAGAAGTTGTATCAACTTTAATCGTTAATAAATTAAGAGGTACATTTAATGTTGTAGCTACAAAAGCTCCTGGTTTTGGAGATAATCAAAAAGCTAATCTACAAGATATCGCTATTTTAACTGGTGCTACATTTGTTTCTAAAGATTTAGCTATGCAATTAAAAGACTTATCTATGAAAGATTTAGGTAGTGCTAAAAAGGTTGTTGTTGAAAAAGATAATACAACTATTATTGATGGAACTGGTTCTAAAAAAGCTTTCAAAGAAAGAATTAGTGAAATTGAAAACTTAATTGAAAGAGCTACATCTGATTATGATAAAAAGAATCTTCAAGAACGTTTAGCTAAACTTACTAATGGTGTTGCCGTTATTAAAGTTGGCGCAACAACTGAAGCTGAATTAAAAGAAAGAAAATTAAGAATTGAAGATGCATTAAACGCAACTAAAGCTGCTATTGAAGAAGGTATTGTTACTGGTGGTGGTTGTGCATTAATGAATATATATAAAGAAATCAAAGATAAAGTTAATTCTGATAACGAAGATGTACAAAAGGGTATTAACTTAGTATTTGATGCTTTAACAAAACCACTATATCAAATTGCAGAAAACGCTGGATATAATGGTAAAGATATAGTTGATAAACAATTATCTCAAAAAACTAATGTAGGTTTTGATGCTAAGAATGGTGATTGGGTTGATATGTTTAAAACAGGTATTGTTGATCCATGTAAAGTTACTAGATCTGCTCTATTAAATGCAGCATCTATTGCAGGACTATTAATCACTACTGAAGCAGCTGTAGGTACAATTAAAGAACCTGAACCTGCTATGCCAGCTGGTGGTATGGGAGGCATGTATTAGAGGATTAAAAATCCTCTTTTTTTTATGTTTTTATATTTCACTTTTTTTTCACATTTTTTATGTATTATGTATTTGTAAAAAGTTTTTTCATTAATCTTCTAAAATAAAAATAGGATAATAATCCTATTTTTGTTTTGTATAATAGTGATAGTACTCGACGTAGCTCAGCTGGATAGAGCATCCGCCTCCTAAGCGGAAGGCCAACGGTTCAAATCCGTTCGTCGAGGCCATTGGAACTAACGCTGAAGCCCTTAAATGAAGGACTTACAGCGTTTTTTACTCTTAAGGTTCATAAGAATTTTGAAAAACTAACATAATTATATTGGCATTTACAAATTATTGAATACCAATAATATGAGTGTATATAGAAAAAGGATATTAATTGATAGACTCACTATAGAAGTAAATAATAAAGTTTTTGATGATATGCTACATCTGTGAAGCAAATAGTTTAACGATGCCAACGAACATGGACTTGAATAAACCATTATGACATTCTTCTTTTGTGATTTGATGGCATTGCTTTAACGTCTCATCTAAATCAGCTTTTACATCTAGCACAGTCTTACTGTTAAAGAGATATGTGCCATTTTCAAAGTGCAAGTATAAACTTCGATAATCTAAGTTAACAGTTCCGACTGTAGCAATGATATCGTCGCTAACAAAGACTTTGGAATGGACAAAGCCAGGTGTGTATTCAAATATTTTTACACCACCATCAATGAGGGCAGGATAGTAAGATTGTGTTATATCGAATACAAGCTTTTTATCAGGAACGCCTGGTGTAACAATGCGCACATCGACACCACGCTTCGCTGCTAGAATTAATGTATTTATAAAGTCTGTATCAATAATTAAATATGGGGTAATGATATAACAATAATCCTTTGCTTGGTTTAAAATATTGAGATAAATATTCTGTGCAGCTCGTTCATCATTCAATGGGTTTTCACCATATGCCGCGATATAGCCATCATACTTTTCTGGTATTTTTTGTTTTGCTTTATAGATAGTATAATCTGTATCTTCATTTCTTAAACTATTCCAATGTGTTAAGAATAGTAGAGTATAAGACCAAACAACTTCACCTTTGATGCGAATGATATTATCTTTCCAATGGCCATGTTTAACAATTGCATTGATATATTCATCTGCTAAATTGACACCACCAGAAAAAGCAACCTTGCCATCAATTACCATAATCTTACGATGGTCTCGATGGTTTGCGATGATTCCGATGATAGGATCGATTCTATTAAATGGCATGCATTTAATACCTTTTTCTTCTAATTTCCTTGCATAAGAAGCAGGCAGGGTGAAGAAGGATCCTAAATCATCATACAAGATTCTGATATCCACACCTTCTTTGACTTTCTGTTCTAAAATTTCTAACATTCCATTCCACATTTTTCCTTCTTCAATGATGAAATATTCAAGGAAGATAAACTTTTCGGCCTTACGCATTT
Organism: uncultured Erysipelotrichaceae bacterium; assembly: GCA_902795865.1. Taxonomy (GTDB): domain Bacteria; phylum Bacillota_I; class Bacilli_A; order Erysipelotrichales; family Erysipelotrichaceae; genus Colivicinus. The sequence goes on from CADBMV010000005.1 coordinate 12,615, forward strand.
CTTCAAGCATGACAGGATATCCCTTATCGCCTAGTCCATAGTAGTCAGTTTGGAAATTGCGATAGAAAGGGGAACCAGTGCTTGTAGAAATATATTTGAATTGACCAGCATACTCAGGAGCAATTTCTTTCATCTCTTGCATAAGCTCATCATCTTGGTGGATATATTTTAATGTGTTGACATTTGATCTTGCAATATTGTGAAATGTACGACTAGATAGAAGATTTGCACCCATTAAGAGATAAAAGGCTGTTCCGAAAACTGGCGAAATCATAATCAACAATACATATAACATGTCAGCAGATAAATGCTTACTATTGTTAATGATGCCAATGACAATGATAACAGAAAGAATGCGTAAAATAATTTCAATCCAAGTAGTCTTTTCACCAAACCATTTAAAAAGGGAATAAATCAAAAAAGCTTCGAGAATAACCATGATAATCATAAAAGTGGCACGACTAAATATTTTTTTAAGGATATTCATATATTAGACCTCCAAATTTTTTTTGAGTTCATTTATAAATAATTCTTACATCTTTATTATAAATTGTTTTGTTTGAATAATTCATTGATATGAAAAAATCTTGTATAACACTCAAGACCTAAATCAAATGACACTTGGTAAACCGTCATACAAGTACTCATGAGTTAAATTAACAAACTATTATCGATTGTTTTTAAGATTAATACTTTTACAAATATAGCCTTTAGAACTTTTAAGCAGAAGGTCAACGGTTCAAATCCGTTGGTCGAGGTAAATGATAATAAAAATTTAATTTCTAAGAAGAAATGTATAGTTTTTAATAAATTATGTTTTAAATAATAGTGTTGGTATATTATCTTCGTAAATGAAGTTTAGATAGAATTTTATTAACTATGTCTTTACCAAAAACATCATAAATCATTTGGTTATTTAAACCTAATAGTAAGAAGACTATCATTCCACATAAAGCATATAAAGCTAATTGTAAGACTAGTAATAATCTGCTTTCTACTGGTGGTAAGACAATGTTTAATAAAACAATTACAACACTCATAGCAGCAAGTGGTATTATTTCTTTCTTTAGTATTTCAAATGAATTATTATAACTAACATCAACTGCTTCATGAATATATTTTAGAAGTAATACTAGTTTCAATAATTCAGCAATAATACTTGATGTACCAGCTCCAAGATATGCAGGTAATCCTAAATAATGTAATAAATATATTAGTGGTAAATCTAAAACCATATTAACGATTATAGATAATAGGGTAGTAAAGACTACTTTTCTTCCTTTACCTAAAGATTGTAAAGACATGCTTAAGACCATTGTGTAACAAACTATTAAATTAAATACCACATTTATTCTAAATAGTGATGGTCCATATTTATCATAACCATAAAAAATTCTAAAATATGGCTCAGCAAATACAAACATACCTATCATCATTGGTATAGTTATAAGCATTAAAATACTTATGCCTTTATTGATTTTATTGCTTACATCTTTTAAGTCATTTCTAGCAAAACTATCTGATATATGTGGAGCAATACTAGAAGTCATAGCTAAAGCTAAAGCACCCATAACTTCAGTCATTCTTGGAACCCAAGAAGATATTAAAGATGATATGTGTTGATTATCAATATCTGAATAGCCAACATTTTTTAATCCTTCTAACATTAATTTAGTATCCACAATGTTATAAACACTAGAAGCAATAGATACTAAAGTGATAGTTGCACAATATCCTAGTATTTTTAAAGCTATATCTTTACTATTATCTACTATTTCATCTTTTTCGCCCATTGGGAAAGATGATTTATTATTTTTGATTCTTTTACTTACATAAAGATATGCAAAGATTGCTCCAATGCTAGCACCTAATAATGCAATATAAACTCCATATTTCACATGTCTTTGAAATACTTTAATAATTAAATATGAACCACCTAAAGCTACTATGATTCTAATGAGCTGTTCAATAATCTGTGAAAAAGAAGAAATTTCAAAGAATTTATGTCCTTGAAGATAACCTCTTCTAATTGAAAGTAAAGGAACTACTAATACACAAATTGATATTATTCTTATAGCCATAGCGATATCTGCTATTGTTGCACCTTGCTTCATAGAAGATAAATAGAAGCGAGCTATAGCTTCAGCTCCAATCTGCATGATTAAAAATGAAATAATAGACATAAATAAAATAGCTTTAATACCTATTTGATAAGCTTTTTCTTTTGTTGCATATTTCTTTAAAGAATTATAATGTCCCACAACAATAGAAATAGCTGTAGGAATACCAGATGTAGATATATCTAAAAATAGGGCATATATTTGATAAGCAATACTATAAATAAAACCACCCGCATTACCAATTAATGCATAAAAAGGTATATTATAAACAACTCCTAAAACTTTTGAAGCTACAATCGCAAAATAAGATATAAAGGTGCTTTCCGCAAAGCTATTTTTCTTTATCTTTTTTTCCATAATATTCACTTATTAGTATATTATATTTACTAAATTAATGCTCATGTAGACTATAGTCTAGTTTAGGATTGTTCATTTGTTTAATTCTTAATTCATAAGCATCAATTATTTCTTTTTTATAGGCAAGTTCATTATTAGGATTAATCATTTTAATTATCTTTTGTGTGAATAAAGGATTTAAAACTAAAAATGGTCCTAATAAATATGTCGCAAATAAATTATGATCATGAATGCCTTCATATTTATCTTCTAAGTTATTTCCTAAACCTTTATCTACTTGAATGAATGTATTATTATCATTTGAATATATTAAAGAATATTGAGATTTATTACCTACAATATCTATATCCTCATATTTACCTTTAAATAAATAATTTATTCTTGAATTAAGATTTCTCTTAGTATAAAAATCATATAATCCTAAACAATCTATTTTATTATTTTCATCTTCAATATACTTACCTAATATTTCTAAAGAATTACCAGTAAATAAAAAGATCACATTTTCATTTATTCTTTGTTTAAGGATATCTTTATATTTGCTTAATCTTTCAATCGCTATTAATTGTTTATTTTCCGATAAAGAACCCATATATACTAAATCAATATCATCATTTTGTACAAAATAAGGAATACTTGTGTTATCAGTATAAATAACCTGTGCATCTTTTAGACAATTTAAAAGATAGGAAACATTTCCATTATCACCATAGTAATATCCTAAATCAGAATAAAGTATTTCAATTTTCATGTTTATTATCCTTTAAATTATCTATAATTTTATTCATCACTTTTTTACTTCTTTTTAATGCCATGATGTCATATAGAATATATAATTCTTCAATATTATTTGTATCTAGATATTGATATAATTGTTCATCATCTTCGACAGTAAAAAGAATCTTTGGATTAACATTTGCAGTTAATAGTCTAACTTTATGATCTAAATATCTTTTACCTGAAACAATAATTCTTTTGATACTATCATTATTTAAGAATTCAAAATCAGTATCCCAAATCCAAGAGATTGTTTCGATTGCGGATTCATCAGGTATTTCATCTAACATAAGTATTATTTCTTTATTTTTATCAGATTCACATAAAGATTTAAGTACTGTACTAGCAGCAGAAGCATTTTGACCTTTCATAGCTCTTCTAATAATCTTTAAATCGTTTACAGTATTAATTTCTTCTCTAATTTCAGGAAGCTTTATTTTTGATAATAAACTTTTAATTAGTTCAGGACTATATCCCATCTCCATAAAATAAGCTATAACTGCCACTTGATTATAGATATTGTAGATAGTATTAGATATTAAAGGAAAATCATATTCATGATGTTGATGAGAAATAGTAATTTCTTTATCAGATATTTTTGTACATAAATAATCTATATTTGGTGATTTTAGATCACAATTTGGGCATCTAAATTTACCTATGTGTCTATAGTTATGATATTCGTATATAACTTTATGGAAGCACTTAGGACATACTATAAAATCATTACTTATGTGATTTGCATCATCTTTTATAATATTTGAAACACCATAATATATTTTTTTATTATTCTTTCCTAAGAAACAACTTAAAGGATCATCAGCATTTAAAAATACTTTTGTATCAATTAATTTTTCTAAAGCTTCATCTAAGCTTTTATATGCAACTTCAGGATTGGCATTTTTAAACATTGAATCTCTTCCTAAATTAGTAATAATTAAGTTTGTGGGTTTAATTTGAGGGAAGGTGATTCTAGAGTATAGTTCATCTGCTTCCATTACCACTACATCCACAATTGGTTTATTAAAGTAATTATTTGCCTGTAATAAAGTCCAAGATTCTCCCGCAAAAGTATTATTGCCAGCTTCGTTGCAGGCAACTTTTTTATCTAAAAGTTTATAAATACTATTGATGATATTTGTGGTACTACTTTTACCATTAGTTCCACTTATTAATAAAACTTCTTCAGGTTTTGAAGCTTTAGCCATAAAATCTTCATCAAATTTACGAGCTAAAATACCAGGTCTATCGTTATTAGGATTTCCTCTTAAAGAAAAATAAGCTGATGCAAGCTTTCCTGATATTAGTCCTAAATAGAATTTTATACTTTCCATTACCTTTATAAATTATATCATTATTTGTCTTTGATAATATTGAAGTGTAAAATTAATTTAAGGCAGTTTATGAAAAGAATTTCGTATTTGTTTAAAAGAATAGTGTCTATGGATTATAAGAGTTTTTTTGATACTCTAAATGAAATTCATAAGCAGTCAGGTATATCAAGAATTAAACTATTCTTTGATATTATTCATTGTGGTATTAAGTTTGGAGCTGGATATAACGATTATAAGTGGTTTAGGTTTTATGAAATAGGTGATGATTTAAGAAAAACTTATATCAATAGAACTAAGAATAATCAAATAGTTAGACAATTAAACAATCCTGAATATTATCATTTTGTGAATGACAAGATTGAATTTAATAAATTATTTAATGATTTTTTAAAAAGAGACTGGTTAAATTTGAAGGAAGCTTCTTTTGAAGAGTTTGTAGGATTTATTAATAAGCATAATTCTGTTATTATCAAGCCTATAGATCTTACTGGTGGTTTTGGAGTTGAGAAAATAGCAAGAGAAGATTTTGAATCTGATAAGAAAATGTATGATTACATTATTGAACATAAGGCTTATTTAATAGAAGAAGTTGTTAAACAACACGAAAAATTAAATGAATTATATCCATATTCAGTTAATACCTATCGTATTATGACAATTAAAACTGATGATAATGTAGATGTGATTAGTGCCTATGTAAGAATTGGTAATAATGGTGCAGTAGTAGATAATCATCACTCTGGTGGTATGTCATCTCCTGTAGATATTGAAACAGGGGAAATCTTGTATCCTGCAATTGATATAGATTGTAATATATTTGATACACATCCAATGACTCATACTAAGATAGTAGGTTTTAAACTACCTTGTTTTAAGCAAGCATTAGATTTAGTTAAAGAAGCTGCACTAGTTATTCCTGAATTAAGATATATTGGCTGGGATGTAGCTGTTAGTGTTGATGGTCCTTTATTAATTGAAGGAAATCATATTCCAGGTTATGATATTATGCAACTACCTGATCAAAATCCTAGTAGGGTTGGGTTCTTAGACATGTATCGCAAGTATATAAAAGATATATAAGATGAATAATTCTAAAAGATATAATCAAATTTCAAAGATAAAAGGTGGTTTAAATATACAAGACTCTAAGAAGATAGATGATTTTTTTATAGAACTTGAGAAGCATTTAAATGTATCTGTATTCTCTGATGATAGTCTATTTAATCATTATATTGATGCTTTTGATTATTATTTAAATATTAATAAGAATGTTGATGAAATAATTGAATTAATTGATTTAAAAAACTTAGGAACTTTTTATACTGATTTTAAAAGAGAAGTATTTCCTTTAGATAATGTAGCTGTTGTCTATCCTTTGAGTCTTAAAGTCAATCAAATGGCAATGTTTAGAATAGCTTGCACACTATATGAAGATATCGTCCCTGAACTATTACAATTAGCCTTAGACTTTACCATTAAAAGATTTCCAAGTTATTCTGCAGTGGTAAAATCAGGTTTTTTCTGGCATTATCTAGAAACAGTTAACTACGTACCA
>CADBMV010000006.1 GCA_902795865.1 uncultured Erysipelotrichaceae bacterium
AAGAAAATCACCAATCAATATGTCTAGTGTATCTGGTGCCCGTGGTAATAAGTCTAACTTTACACAGCTTGCAGGTATGCGTGGTCTAATGGGAAGACCTACACAATCTAAATCAAAGAAGGAATATCAACCATCAATTATTGAGGTTCCTATCTATTCTTCATTCCGTGAAGGATTGAATGTGTCAGAGTTCTTTATTTCGACTCACGGTGTTAGAAAAGGTTTAACTGATACAGCTTTAAAAACAGCTGAATCAGGTTATCTAACTAGAAGACTTGTCGATGTAGCTCAAGATGTAATGATAATGGAAGAAGATTGTCATACAGACCAAGGCTATTATGTAGAAGAGATTATTGATACTAAAGATAATTCAAGAATTGAAAACTTCTATGATCGTATAGTAGGCAGATATGCTAAGGAACAAATTATTGATCCTAAATCTAATGAAGTAATCATTGATGAAGATGAATTCATTGATGAAGAAGTTGCAGATAAAATTATTGCAGCTGGTGTCAAGGGAATGAACATTAGAAACTCATTCACTTGTAAGTGCAAAGATGGTATTTGTCGTAAATGTTATGGTAGAAACATGGCAACAGGTAAACTTGTAGAAGCAGGTGAAGCTATAGGCATCATGGCTGCTCAATCAATTGGTGAACCTGGTACACAGTTAACAATGCGTACCTTCCACTCAGGTGGTGTTGCCAATGCTAATGATGATATCACTCAAGGTTTACCAAGAGTTGAAGAATTGTTTGAAGCACGTTGTCCAAAACATCCATCAGTTTTATCTAAGATAGCTGGTGAAGTGACAAATATTGAAGAATTAGAAGACCACTCATATATTGTTGAAGTATCAAATGATAAAGAATCAATCGTTCATAGATTAGGTATTTCTGAAACAATGCGTGATTGGGTGAAAGTTGGTGAACAAGTTAGAGCTGGTGCTAAATTAACTGAAGGTAATGTTGACCCTAAAGAATTATTAAGCATCGCTGGTGTTCAAGCTGTACAAAACTACATCTTAAAAGAAGTAAAGAAGGTGTATGCTGTTACAGGTATCGATATCTCAGATAAGCATGTAGAGGTTATTATTAAACAAATGCTTAAAAAGGTTATCGTAGTTGAACCAGGTGATTCTGACTTATCTGCAGGTCAAACAATATCTTTAAAGAGATTAACAGACCTAAATAATGAATTATTAATGAATGGTCTAGTTCCTGCAAAATTTGAACCACTATTACTAGGTATTTCTAAATCTTCTGTTGAAACTGATTCATTCTTATCTGCTGCATCATTCCAAGAAACTACAAAAGTTCTTACAGATGCTGCAGTTAATGGAAAAGTTGATAACTTATTCGGTATTAAAGAAAACGTTATTATCGGTAAGTTAATTCCAGCTGGAACAGGTTCTAAATTCGATAGAGAATCTACTAAACAAATCAATGAAAGAGCTGAAGAACTTGATGAAATAAGAGAAGAAAAACTACTTATTGCTCAAGAAGAATCATCTCTTCCAAGTGAAGTAACTGGTAGAATTGATGAAGATGAAGATGATCTAATCGAAACTAAACAAGAAGCTGTTGAAGAGGCTGTAGAAGAAGAATAAAGATGAAGGTGTGCAAACGCACACCTTTTCTATGTATATTTTAAATATTTAGAGATATAATATATATAGGTTTTTTGTGTGTCTTGTTGAGGAGGGTTTATATGAAAAACAAGATTGTTCTAAACAAATTATTAACAATTATTCTATCCGTATTATTAGTAATATCTAACTTTACTGTATTACTACGTGCAGATGATGATGTTGAAGTATCAGATGAAAGTACTGTTTTAGAAGTAGTTGATCAAGAAGAAGTAAGCGAAACAGTTGAAGAAGATACTGCTATAGTTGATGAAGAAGAAAGTCAAAATGATGTGACGGGGGAGGCTATCACTTTAGAAGATGAAGTGTTAGAAGAAAATCCTGAACAAGAAACAATCAAACAAGAAAACAATATCTCTTTAATAGATAATACTATTATCTATTCTGAAGATGATTATGAAATAAGTGTCAGTGGTATTTTGCCAGAAGATGCAAGAATTGAAGCACATGAAATTAAACAAGAAGATAATGATTATGATGCACTAGTAGAAGGTGCTACTAAATCAGTTTTAATAGATAATGATGAAACAGATTGTGAAAGTTTAGCTTATGCAAGATTTTTTGATATTACAATCTTATATGGTGAAAATGATGAAGTATTTACACCTGAACAAACTTTATCAGTAAATATTGATTTAAAAGAAAATGATCTTAATAGTGATGATGTAACTATCTCAGCATTACACTTTAATGAAGAAAATAAAGAACCTGAAGTAGTCCCTGTAGAAGTTGAACAAGATACACAAACAATAACTTTACAAGCAGATAGTTTTTCTGTATATGGTGTTGTATATTATTACACCGTAGATTTCTTTTATAATAACAATGAATATCATATGTCTGGTGGTAGTGAAATGTTACTATCAGAATTATTCAATAAACTAAATATAACTAAAAGTGTTGAAGATGTTGTCGAAGTTAATTTTAGTAATGAAGAATTAGTTAAATTTACTAAACAAGATAACGATTATTTAATCACTTCTTTACAAGCTTTCACATCACATGAAGTATTAACTATTACTTTTAATGATGGTGAAGTAATAAATATTAATGTGGAAGATGAAATAGCTAGTGGAGTATTTGGGCAAAATAATAGTGTTAAATGGTCAATAGATGATGAAGGGCATTTTATCTTAGAACCAGCTAGCGGAAGTAATGGTACAATTGACAAAACTTATTCTAGTGCGACTACAAAAGGTGGAACCAATCCTCGACAAGGAAGATTATGGCCTTGGGAAGCATATAAAGACAAAATCATAACTGCAGAAATTAAGGGAGAAATTAGAACTGTAGATCTTTATTTGCCAGGCATGTTTGAATATTGTGAAAATTTAGAAAGTGTCGATGTTTCTGGTTTTAATGTGTCTAGAATTGAATCTGTAATGAGATTCTTTGCAGGCTGTTCAAAACTAAAAACAATAACAGGTTTAGATAAATGGTCAAATTCTGTGAACCAAAAAACTGGTGTAAAAGTTGGAACAGGTACAATAAAAAATGTTTCAAGTATGTTTAGAGATTGCAAATCACTGGAAAAAATTGATTTAAGTTCATGGACTAGTGATGGTGTAATGAAAGATTTCGAAAACATGTGTAATGGATGTAGTTCTTTAACTTCTTTTGTAATGAATAATGAAAAAATGATTACAGCAAGTGATAGTAAATGGACTAATCAATATACAAATAATGGTGTTTTTTATGGTTGTAATAGTTTGGAAACTGTCGATTTATCAAACATTACACTAAACGCTCCAAATGAATATGGTATTAGTAGATTATTTGCAAATTTGCCTGCATTAAAAACAGCAACAATGAAAGACACCGTTCTTAATAAAGTTAAAAATATGAACAAAATGTTTTACAATTGTGCAGCTTTAGAAGAACTAGTGTTCAATCCTAAAGGGAAACTAGATGCAATTGAAAACATGAATGAGTTTGTAAATAAATGTACAAGTTTAAAAACAATAAACTTGTCTAATTTAGACAATTCCATATTATCTTTTGATCGTGAATTAGGCTTAAATAGTTTGAGTTCATTAGTTGAATTTGTTGCGAACGATTCTAAGATATGGGCTGCTAAAAACGGTGTGGAAATAGATAAAATTGAAAATATTATTGTTTCAAGAGATGTTGACTTAATACCTGGAGCAGAATTTGATTTTACACCTAAAGGTGATAATTATTCAGGTGAAAAAAAAGGTATAACAACTAGAGGTTTAATGCAATTGATTGCTAATGATACAACTGCATCTGATAATAATCCAAATCATGTTTATCCTAATGTTAATGGCAAGAACTTTTATGCGCCTGGCACTTATGTTGTGAGCCAAAATACGGAAATTGATATTCCATTAACATATTACATTATCGATTCTATGGAAAATAAAAAGCCGACTGTTGAATTTTTCGTAGATCAAAAATGGCAAACTTATAACAATATAGAGGGTGACGCTGTAGAAAAAACAGGGTATCAAGTTAATCGTTATAGTGGAAGTGGAAATAACATAAGAATCTTTACCAAAGGCTTAACAAATGCACAATGGAAAAATGGAACAGATCCTAGCACAGATATCCATGATTATGCTGGCGTTCCAATTCGCATTACATATCCTCAAGCAGCTACAAGCATAAACGGAACAAAACATGATGTAATTATTACTATTAAGGATATTAGTTTTCATAATATGTCTCGTATACCAAATCGTACTGATCCAAAGTATGCAAATTATGAACATAATTCAGAAACTGATAAATACGAACCTACCGAAATAAATAATCCATGGAATTCTGATTCAATTAGAGATGATGTGAATAAAATCGCAGGCGGTATTGATGGAACTTCGCAATCAGCAAGATATTTAATGAATGTGGATGTTGGTGAATTAAGATTTTGGAATCAGCTTGTTAAGAATGATAATATTAATTATGATTCTTTAGAAAGTGAGTATTTACTTAGCAAGGGTTCAGGAACATACATTGATTTTGAATTAAGCATAGATAAAGCCGAAGAAAATCAATCAGTTCTTTATTGGTGTGATGATTTAGATATGCCTGAAAATGAATATTGGTCAATGCATCCAACCGATATAAAACAAGATGTAAGGAATGCCGAGAATTATGGTTCGGGTTCTGAAGGGATAATGTTGAAAGAAGGTAATGATTTAGATTCTATTTCATTAGCTAGCAATACTCTTTTGAAGGAAATTGATACCAATGATGATGGTAAAACTGATTATCTAATTGGTAGTATGCCAAATGGTGCAACTGTTTTAACAAGATTCTATGTTAGAGGCGATGCTCAAGGAAGCAATTATCTGTGGACTACTGGTATTTCATGTGAAACTTCAATATTGAAATCTACTTCTTTTGAAAGACCTAAGTATTTAGATGTTCATATTAGTTTAGAAGGTAAGAAAACTGTAAATAATGAAATTCCTGCTGAAAAATACAATAAGGCTTTCGATTTTAAAATTGAACCATATGATGGTATTAGCAAAGTTACTGTGGATGATAAAGAAGTAGTTAATAAAGCGAAAGTTGCTTATGCAAATTTACTTGCTGGAACTGTAAAAAATCAAATGAGTGATATTAACTTTGGTAATATAACTTTCTTAGCTCCTAATGCATATTTTATGTTAGTAGAAGGAGAATTAAACCCTAAAAATTATTTAGAAGTTTATCAAGATAGTGATAATGTTAAATTCTTTTATGATAATAATAAGACTTACACATGGAAAGAAGTCACTGATGGAAGTGGGCATGTAACCTATCAATACACAGAATATAAACCATGTGTAGATACTACTAAGGCATACATTTTTAAAATTTCTGAAGTTGAAGGAGATGATTATGCAATAACTAAATATGATGATACAGAGTATTATCTAAAGGCTATAGTTATATCTCCACAAACAGATGCTGATTTAACAAATGGTACTAAATTAGAATTAACTTTAGGTAAAAAGACAAGCAATGATACGCAAATCATTTGGGATGAAACTAATAAAAAAGTAGTATATGGTAAAGATACTACAAAAGATAATACTTTCAAATTTGATAGTGCACCGTTTGTGTTTAATAACGTTTCAAGTGAGGCAGTTTTACAGATTGGAAGTATTAATGCACAAAAAACATTAAATGGTCGTTCTTGGAAGGATAGTGATACATTCAGAATATCTTTACTAACTGAAAATAGTAAATATCCGATGCCTGATGGTACAAATACTACTTCCGGTATTAGACACGCGGATATTTCAATTACAAACAAGGACACCCCAGTTGAAACAAAAGATAATACATATAAAGATTCTGTTGGTTTTGGTGCGATCACATTTAATGGTGGTGATTTAGGAAAACTGGATGAAAAAGTATTTACTTACCACATAAGAGAAATCACTCCTGCAGAAGGTGGAGATGATAGGATTCCTGGCATTACTTATTCAACTGAAAGATATGAAGTTGATATAAAAGTTATTAGAGAATCAAATGGAAACATTAAAATTGATGACGTAAAGATTTATCCTGTTACTGAAGATGAAAATAATGAAGATGTTAGAGGTGATGCAGTAGATATCGCAAGTTTCACTAACAGCTATGATGCGGCTAAAGTTACATATAAGATGTCTGCTGATAAGAATTTTATTTCTTATGATGATTCAGTTACACTAAAAAACAATGATTATCAATTTATTTTAAAACCAGTTGGTAAATATGCCGCTGTAGCTCCAATGCCTAAAAAAACAATAGGCACAGGCGCTGATAGAACTTTAATTGTATCAAATATTGGTATAGGCATTAATTTCGAAGATACTGGTGATACTAACGACGGTCTGACATTTAGATATCAAGATGAAGGAAGTACTAAGGGTCTTTTAAGTATATTACTTCCATATTTTAAAAATGATGTATCTAAGATTATCGATGCTTTACATTCTGATAGTGGTATTGAATTTGAATATGAAATGTATGAAGTAATACCAACAGATGCCAAAAATAATGATGATGGTACTTATACAAAATATTTTGAAGATAAAGGTGCATCAATTAATTACGATGGTATTCACCATACTCGCAAATTGGTTGTTAAGATTGTAAATGACGAAATTGAAAGATATTCTTCTGAAGGTGTTGAACAAACTTTAAAGATTGGCGATGTTTTATACAATCTTTATATAGATAATAATAGCGTTATATATTATTACGATGCTAACAATACTTCATCACAAGCTTATAAAGCTGATCATTATGCTACATTTAATCCTAATTTAAACCAAGGAGAACCTGACAGAGCTAAAGATGGTGAAAATGATAAGTATAAGCAGATAAAAGTTGCAGAATATCCAATTTATATTGATGCAAACGGAGACGAATTTTACACAGACAGTGATAATAACACTAGATTAGTTTCGGATGATAGTGAATTCGAACCTAAAGAACCTACTGTTGTTGATCCTAGTGGAAGAACAAATCCAATATACGAATATTCTGCAGTATATGTTGATTATGATGGAGATGAATTCTATTACGACCATAATAATAATAGTAAAAAATATGCAGATGATAGTGATTTTACTCCTAATTTAACAATCAAGAAAACTGATGAAAAAACAATAATTAATGATGTTGAATATGATTTATATATTGACAGGGATAATGTCGAATACTATTACGAAGGAAACAATACAAGCAACACTGCTCATAAAAAAGAATTCTCTTCTGTATTAGTGCCAAATCTTGAATCGTTAAATGTTGAAGGGCATGTAAATGATCATGTAGGAGATTATTATATTAAGTCTAATGGCACAAAAGTTAAAGTTACAGATAGTGACAAGAAACATCATACTGATGCTGGTTCACCAGTCTTTAGAAACGAATACATTCCTGATGGAGGAAGTGTTGAAGTTAAGAAAGTTTGGGAAGATTTTGATACAAGTAAAAGAACAGAATTAAAATTTGAACTACTTAAAAAAGGTAAAAATGATGATAAATTTGTTGCTGCCAAGAATATAAAGGGTGAATATGTAACACCAAACTTTATATCTAACAAGAAGGACGGTTCTGTTATTTGGAATGATTTGCCTGTTTATGAAGGTGGCGAAAAAATTGAATATTCTGTAATAGAAAATGGCGCTAATGAAGCTTATTATGTGATAATGTCAGAAAACGTAAAATTAGAAAAGAACAAGACATCTACAATCAGAATAAGAAATATAGCTCCAAAAGATGAAATTGAAAAAACAGTAACACAAACTATTCATTATGTAAGCAACAAAGGAAAAATGATATTTAATGATTATACTGCAAGCGCTAGATTTGTCGCTAAAGCAAAAGCATTATTAGATGAATATGGAAATCCTGTATTTGCTAATAATAAATTATTATTTGAATGGTTTGATGAAGAAGGTACACTCCTTGGTAGTGATATTGGTGATGGTAGTGGTATTAATTGGAATAAATCCACAATGAGAAAGAGATTATCCGCAGTTAATACTAAAGATAAAGATCACTATTCATATGATATACCTACTATTGATGAAATTATGGTTGGACCTAATGATCAAGATATTGAAGAAACTGTAATCTATATTCCAGAAACATATAAGGTTCATTTTGATCCTAATGATGGTGAAGGTAATATGCCTGCACAGGAACTAACTTGGGATGAACTTGAAAAATTGAATCCTAATTCATTCAAAAAGCCTGGATATAGTTTTGCGGGTTGGAATACTAAAAAGGATGGCAGTGGAACTAAATTTGATAATATGGCTGATGTAATTAACTTCTTAAATGAAAATGGTGGTGAAATTACATTGTATGCACAATGGGCTAAATTACAGCCATATATACCTCCTAAAACAGGAATACATTAATTAAAACAAATAAGGATTTAACTCAAATATTGACTTAAATCCTTATTTTTATATTAATAGATATCATTTTATATATGTGCTATAACTGAATGCATGAAAAAGTTATTATTATATATTTTATTATTTTTATTTTTAATTACAGGATGTTCTTCAGATAAAGTTGAAGATGTGAATACAAAGACTTCAGGATCATTTTCTAAAGATGATTTAGTTTTTGTATATGAGAATAATTCTATAAATTTAGATGATGAGATTGATGATGTTTTAAGTAAATTATCTAGTTTAAATGAATATGATTATTCAGAAGCTGAAAGTTGCTACTACCCAGGTTTAGATAAGACATATAAATGGGATGGTTTAGAATTAATTACTTATCCAAATACTGATGGTAGTGAAAGACTATGTTCTATAACTATTAAGAATGATAGTTTTGCTACTAGTAAAGGTATAAGTGTTGGTAGTAAAGCTAGTGATGTTGTAGATACATATGGTGATAAATATACAAAAGAAGGTTTAGCATACAGATATAGTATTGATGATAATCATTATTTAGATGTATATGTTTTAAATGATATTGTTGATTCAATTTCTTATATCTTAATTCCATAATATGAAAAATAAAAGACTGGGAATAATTTTTATTTTATTAGCTTTAAACCTAGTTCTAATTGGTGTTTTTGGTTCTAGGATAATAGGCTTATTTCCAGGATGGCATAAAGATTCTAAAGGTGAATACTATACCTATAAGTTTGGTGAAAAACTAAAGGGTATTAAATCGATAAATGATAATATCTTATATTTTGATGAAAACGGCTATAGACAAGTCGGTTTTGTTGAGTATGAAGGTAATAAGTATTATTTTTATCCTGAAGGTGGATATGCAACAGGTGAAGTAAGTATTGATAATGAAAAATATGTTTTTGATGAAGATGGAACTTTGTTTGAAGGTTTTATAGATAAAGATGGTAAAACTTATTTTTATGATGATCATGGTTATATTAAAACAGGTGAAGTTATATATAATAATGAAAAATATTTAATTCAAGAAGATGGCACATTATTAACTGGTATATATGAAGATGAAGATGGTGAATTAAGAGCTAATATTAATATTTTGATAGTCTTTATCTTGAGCGGTATATGGCATGGTAGCCAATTTCATTATTTTATATGGGGATTAATTAATGGATTATTAGTTATTATAAGTAAATATATATCTAAGAAATATAATATTAATAAATCATTAAGAAGAATAATATCCTTATTATTAATATGTATCTGTTGGACATTTTTTAGAATGGATACAAGTTTGGATGCTATAAAGCTTTTAGGACAAGTATTTAGTTATAGTGGCAAATCAATTAGTTTTAATATTTATTTATTTATAGCTGTATTATTAAGTATTTTATTAATTGTATTTGAATACTTATCTGATAATAAGAAGATCTTTATTGAATTTAAGAATAAACCATATTATTTAAGATTAACTGTTTATTTAATATTAATATTTACTATTATTTTATTTGGTTATTATGGAAAGATGGCTTCAAGTAGTTTTATTTACTTTAAGTATTAAGAGGAATTATGAAGAAATTATTGTATAGAATTCTTATTGGTTTGATCTTATTTATAATTCTATTTATAAGTTTAAATAGTATCTTTTCTAATTATGGTGATTTAAATACTGCGGCAAGCTATAAAAAAATACAAGATAAAGATAATGTGGATATTTTAATAATGGGTAATTCACAATGTTATACAAACATAGATGCTCAACTTATGAGTGAATTATTAAATAAGGATGTTTATGTATTAGCTTCTAACGCCCAAAATATGCCAATGACTTTAGCTAATTTAAAAACAACACTAAAATGCATTAAACCTGAATTTATAATGATAGAAGAATATTCTATAATGATAGATTCATATAATAATCTTAATAATGCATCTCTAGGTATGGCTTATACAAATAGTGATAGTATTAATAATTTATTTGATAGATATCTTAATGTGAAGCATTACTTAAATTCAGATAATATACTATCTAGTTTATTTCCTATATTAAGAAGTGGAGATATGTATACTAGATTTACTAATGAAAAAACTAATTTGAATGATTATATTAATAGCGATGATTATAGAAATGGAACTAGTTTTAGAAAAACTTTTGGAACTTTAAAAGATGAAACAATAGTTAATGTTTATAATAGTTATTTAGAATTAGAAAATAAATATAAGGATGTTGCAGGTGTGGTTCCTAAGGTTAATATGGATGCTTTAATTGAGCTACTTGAATTAACTAAAAAAGAAAATATTGAAGTTATATTCTTTAAGGCTCCTAGTTTAGATTGGGATAATCAAAGCTATATTATGTATGATGAAATAAGAAATGTTTTAAATAATTATGAACATGTAAGATACTTTGAAAATAGTATTAAGAATTATGAAGAAATAGGTTTAAATAAATTAGATTTCTATGATGAAGGTCATATGTCTTTTACAGGTTGTGAAAAATACTCATATTATTTAGCTAATCAAGTTGCTGAATTAAAAGGATTAAATATTAATAATGATACTTATGTAATAGGACAATACTATGAGCTAATTGATAATAAGTATTATTATGAAATTAAAGTATTGAATAAACAAGTTGATCACTATCAATTTATAATAACTGATAAAAATGGTAATGAAGTATTAAATGAGATTAGTAATGATAATAATTTTACATGTGAATATGATGTGATAAAAGATGATGGAGAATATGATCTAAAAATTATTATTGATAATACATATAAAGTAGAATTTATGAAGAACAAAGGTGCTACTATTAATTAGGTTTAAGCAAACTATAAAGATTTGAAAATATATTTGTGTATTATTTGAAAATCTTAATTCCATTTGATAATATAATAAATGAAAGTGTAGCTTACAAGCTAAAACAGAAAACAGGATGCGTCAACATCCTGTTTTCTTTAGCCTACTTGTAAACCTAAAACTAATTACTCAAGATTAGATACACGTAATAGATTATAGCTACCACGTAGTATATAATTTCTATCTTTTTCATGAAAGTGTAGATTACAAGCAGGCATCAGGAGTTTATGTTTTACCATAAAATTTCCTCCGCCTAAATTATATATGTTAATATAGAAAAATTTTTCTCAAAAACTTATCAAAAATTATCGTTAACTTTTCAACAATTTGTGGAAAGTTCTTTTTTAAAAAACTCTTAGATTCAAGTCTAAGAGTTGTTTTCTTTATCTAAGATAGTAAATATCTCTTCTAGTTTTTCTATGCGATATCCTTTATAGAAATCTGATGGTAATTCTGTATCTAGATGTATCCATACAGGTACCATATTCGCTTTAGATGCACCTAAGATATCTGTAGAGAATACA
>CADBMV010000007.1 GCA_902795865.1 uncultured Erysipelotrichaceae bacterium
AGCTACAGCAGCACCTTCAGCCATAGGAACTACAACTGGACGTACAAACTGTGGGTGACCACCAAGTCTGATAGAGAAAGCAGAAGCAAGTGTTCTAATTGCTTCATAAACGATGATAACTCTACCAGCAGTAGCAGATTTAATGCTACGAATGAAGTCAATAGCTTTTTCCTTTAAGCCATATCTTTCACAAATACCGATAGCAGGTAATGTTAATACGAATAGAGTGGCAGTTCTTTGAGAAACGAACGAATTACCTAAAGTTGTTAGGATGTCCATAATGCTCATACCACCAACTAAACCAGTAACAAGACCAGCTAATACTACAGTTGCGATTGTATCAAACTTTAAAATAAGTCCAACAACAACTATAGCAACACCTATTAGTCTAATAAGCATATATTTTATTCCCCTTTCGTGAATATATTAATTATAGTACTTAAAAAGTATGATTGCAAATTATTACAATTATTATGAAAATTTTTTCATAAATGATATTTTTAATTAAATTCCTTATTTATCAGATTCTTTTTCGTTTCTTTTATCTACTATAAAAGCTGCATCTAATACATGATTCATTATATTTTCTGTCTCTTTTTGATCCTTATTAGTTAACTTCATCAATTCATTAATTGTCCAACTATGTTTCTTCATCAATAATTTAGGATATACTCTTAATTCATCTAGTAATTGTTTAAACAGATAAGCAATCATAATCAAAGGAATGCTTACTAATACTTTCCATAAAGAAAAATCAACAGTAAACTTTCCATCCTTAATAAACAACAAGAAAAACAACACTACCATTATTAAACTTAAACAAAACGAATAAAAAATAATGTCAAATCTAGGACTTTTATAACTAATAATCTTTATAGGTTTTGTATAGTCATGTTTTTTAGCTTTATTCATATTCTTTATTATATAACAAATAATAATTCTTCCGTTTTTCTTAGATTGTTGTATTATTTAAACGAAGGAAAAGTTTATGATAAATATTGATAAAGGTGTATCGATAATCTTACATGATTGGTTAAATGTTAGTAAAGATGAATTAATTCATTTCATTACTGATGAGACTCATTTAAAAGAAGCTGAAGCTATTTCTAAATGGGCTAATGGTGCTGATGCCATTTTAAAAACAACAATTCTTCCATCACACTTAATTCAAAATGGTGATGTGATTGAAAGTATGGTTGATATCTTATCAAATGAAGATGTTATTATTGGCGCAACTGATTTTTCTTTTATTACTACTAACGCTGTAAAAACAGCTGTAAAAAGAGGTGCAAGATTTTTATCATTACCTCTTTCTTGTACAGATGGTACTTCATTATTAGAAAATGATTTTGTACAAATGAGTCCTAAAGAAGCTCAAAAAAACGCAAATAAATTATTAAAATACATGACAGGTGCTGATAAAGTTAGAGTTACAACTAACTTAGGTACTGATTTAAGTTTTTCAATCAAAGGAAGAATACCAGGATCTTTTTGTGGAAACGCTACTAGAGCTAAGATGATCACCTCTGCTTCTTTTGAAGTATATGTTGCACCTATTGAAGATACAATGAATGGCATATTATATTTAGATGCTTCTTTAGGTTATAAAGGAATTGTGAATAAACCAATTATCTGTGAATTTAAAGATGGAGTTATGATATCCGCAAAATCTGAAGATGATGGTGCACAAAGATTATTAGATTATATGGATTCGTTTAATGATAAGACGATGTATAAACCAGGAGAATTTGGAATTGGTTTAAACAAGCTATCTAAAGTTAGAGGAGTTTGTTATATAGAAGATGAATCAGTATATTCAACCTTCCATCTAGGAATGGGAAGAAATATTGCTTTAGGTGGAGTACAAACAGCTGCAGGACACTTTGATATAGTGACTAATAAACCTAATATATATGTTGATGACATGCTAATAATGAAACAAGGAGAGATATTTATATAAATATCTCTTTTTTTATAAAAGATAATAAAATTTTTTCTTACTCTATATTATATAGATTATCATTAATAAATAATGCATCAAGCTACCCAGCATTATAAAACAATGAAATAATTCATGATTATTAAAATATTCATTCTTTAAAAAACGAGGTTTAAGCGCATAAATAATTGCACCTACACTATAAAATATTCCGCCTATCAATAATAATAAAAAGCCACCTAAAGATAATTTAGAAATAATTTCAGGCAATGCGAATATACATAACCAACCCATAAATAAATATATTAAAGATGATAAATATTTTGGACATGTAACCCAGAAAGCTTTAAAGATTATTCCAATTAAGGCAATGCTCCATATCGCAATAAGCAAATTTATGCCTGAGGAATTATTTAAAGTTATTAAACATATAGGCGTATATGTACCAGCTATAAGAATAAAGATAGACATGTGATCAATTTTCTTTAATATTTTATTAAATGTATTTGAGATATTAAATGAATGATAAGAAGCACTAGCTCCATATAATAAGATCATGGACAACATATAAATACTTAATGGTATTAAGTTTAAAGTTGAAATACCATCATGTACAGCTTTAATTAGGATTATAGGCATTCCTATAATCGCTAAAACAAACGCAACAAAGTGTGTTAAAGCACTTATTGGTTCTTTTGCTTTAAAGATGTAATAATCATTTATTTTAAAGAAGTCTTTTGTTGTCATAATTCAGTTATTTTCTATCCTTTAATCGGTTATTCAATATCTTTTACTTAAATATATCCGTTTTTAAATAACCTGTCAAGCGTTATTAATTGACTAATTATATACAATTAGATATATTTAAATTATGAAAAACCAATTAGACAAAGAAAGACTAACTCTTTTAAAAAGCTTCATTTTACCTAAATATCAAGATATTCCTGATGTGGGTTTATATTTAGATCAAGTTGTTAAATATATTAATGCTTATTTTTTAGATTTTCCTGATATGCAAATGACACCATCTATGATCACTAATTATGTTAAGCATAAAATAGTATCTAAGGTTTCTAAAAAGACTTATAGTCGAAATCAAATAGCTCACTTTATTATTATTGCGGTTACAAAAAGTGTTCTTTCACTAAATAATATTTCGTTATTATTTAAATATAATGATGATGACTTTGAAAAATTTTATGATTCTTTTGTATCCCTTTTATATGATTATCTACAAGCAATCGATACTAAAATTAAGATTGATAATTCTCAATCAATGACAGTAAATGTTGTCTCGACTGTTGCACATAAAATGTGTCTAGATACTTATTTCAATAATTTAGAAAACTAAGCTTCATAAGAAGCTTAGTTTTAATAAATATTTTTAGCAAGTTTTATATCCTTTTTATAAATGAAATATAAAGCAATAATTCCAACAAAAGAATATATAGCACTTAAACTTATTGTAAGCATTACTATATCTAAATGAAGTAAGAAATGTAAAACTACAATTAAACCGATATTCAATAAAGCAAAAGCAATTGAATAAATAAATCTAAAATTATTCTTGACTACTTGCATCTCATTTAGCCAATTTAGTTTTGGCTTAACTAAGTCAAATATTATTAATGCACCATGACAAATACAATATGGTATAACTACAAATAAACTAATTAAAATATATTTAATTGGAAACGCCAATAATATAACCGCAGTAACTGAAATTAGTATAAATGATGTAAGATTTATTAAAATATCGGGAACCATTTTATAAATGACTTGTTTATAAAAAGGCACCGGAATATATTTCATAAAACTAGCATCACTACCATCTTTTGAAATTGCAACATTACTAACAAAAGAATACATTGTTGTAAAAAGTACTATAGCTAAGAAAATAAAATAAATCATATCTTCAAATGTAGGATCAAGATATGCAATATTTAATAATTCTTTTACATCGCCTCCATAACCTGATTTAAAACCAGAATATGTAATAATAAGCATTAATACTGGCATAACAACACAAGGAAGTATTAGTTGCATCAAATATACTGGTTTTCTTAGATATACTTTTATTTCTTTTAAAACATATGAAGATAATAAACCATTTGATTTATATGCTTTAGTCTCATCTAGTTTTTTATTTGAAATACCTGAACTTGAAAATAGTGATCCTAGCATTCCTCTATAATATAGTTTTTGTGAAAACATTATCAGTAAGATATAAGCAGCTAGTGATATTAAAATCAGAATTAGTAAAGAAATAATATCTTTATCAATTAATACTTTTATACTTAAACCAATTGTAAAGAAATATCTTTCAAACATCGTTACTAAACCATTTGCACTATTTATCAAGGCATAAGGATCTTCGCTTGTGCTAGCTCTTGAAGAGAATAATGATATACTCATAGCAAAACATATAGATAGTAACATCGTAACTATTTGAACAATATTCTTATTTTTAATTCCCTTAGTAAAACTCATAATAAGCATTATGATAAAACAACCAATAATCAAAGGTATTATTGGCATTATCAAAAGCATTAGTAAAAGCAAAACATAATAAACAAAGCTTTGGTTTGTTTTTACACCAAAAACAATCATTGGTCCTAACAATATCGCAGCTTCTTCCAAATATTCATAAGCTAACAAAGTATTTAATTTAGAAGCTAAAACCTCCATTGGTTTTAAAGGAAGAGGTAAAACGGAGATATTATCTTTAGAAAAGTAGAATATGCTTATGGTGCTAAAAATTGCAGTAATCAACATTAAAAAGAAACAAATTGTCACAGCATAACCAATAAACACATTTTCTTGATTAACACTTAATAACAAATCGATGATCTCAATCGATAAAAAAGAAAACGTTCCAATTACATATACAACTAAAAAAGCATACAAAAGATAACGTAAAATATTACTGCTTTTTTTAGAATTCGATTGAAAATTAGTTAAACTAGTCTTAATAAATACTTTAGTTAAAGCGATAATATTTTTAATCATTTTCAGTTATCTCCAAGAACAATTCTTCTAAAGAACTATCCTCTTTAAAAGTGTTTCTCATTTCTTCTAGTGTTCCTACAAACAATAATTTCCCTTTATTAATAATGCCTACTCTATCACATATCTTTTCAGCTACATCTAAAACGTGTGTCGAAAAGAAAACACAATTGCCATTATCCGCATGACTTCTCATCATCTCTTTTAAATCAAAAGAAGAACGGGGATCTAGACCCGTCAAAGGTTCATCTAATATCCAATTCTTCGGATCGTTTAATAAACAACCACAGATAATAATCTTTTGACGCATGCCATGTGAATATGATTCAATGCGATTATTTAAAACATCATCTATACCAAAACGCTTTGTTAACTCTTGAATTCTTTCTTTACGATTTTCTACTTCGTAAATATCAGCCATAAAGTTTAAGTATTCTATACCTTTTAAACTTAAAAACTGATCTGGATTATCAGAGACATAACCAAATGATTTTTTTGCTTCTATTGCTTGACTTGTAATATCATATCCATCAATTAATATACTTCCTTCATCTATACCAAGTATTCCTGTAAGCATTCTAATGCTTGTTGATTTGCCAGCACCATTTGGACCTAAAAAACCAAAAATCTCACCATTGTTTATTGTTAAATTTAAATCTGAAACAGCTTTTTCGTTCTGCTTATAGGATTTAGAAACATTTTTAAATTCAATCATATCAGTACCTCCTACATAATATTATCATTAGACATTGTTTTCTTACATATATAGTTTTCTTGTTGGTATCGTCATAGGTTTATATTTATAATATAGAAAAGGAGAAATAAATATGCAAGTAACATCTTTTAATCCAATATATGGTAGTAACAACATTAAAGAAGCTTTAATGTTTTTTGAAAAATTAGGCTTTAATCAAATTCATGATTTTTCTTCAGAAGGTTTTGAATTAAAAACTTTAGAAAACTCACAAGGACTTAGAGTTGATATTATTAATAATGATTATGTTCGTGAAAATAATATTAATGGTTATTTTGCTGTAAGAATCAATGTTGATGATATTAATGAAGCTCTAGAATTTTTTAAAGAAAATAACGCTGAACAAATAATGCCTTTATTTCAAGAAGGAGATTCAAGAATCTTAACCGCCCTTAAAACAGCCAATAACGATATTTATTATTTAATACAACACATTAAATAATAATTACATCTTATTTTTAATAAAATACTAAAACACCATTAGAGAATAAGATTAGATTTAATTATTAAAAATATAATTAATGTTTTATCATAGAAAAACAAAAGTATTATAATTAGGTTGTCAATCTTAATTAAAAACATTGAGGGGGTATAAAAATGGAAAGAACAAAGGAACAGAAAACACTAAATATTTTTGCGATTATTGAAATGGTTGCTGGTATTGTTGGTTTAGTTATTGGAATAATGATGTTTGCTTTAGGTGGTGCTGTGTTTGTTTTTTCAAATGAACTCATTAATGAAACTGGCGCTACTGCTGAACAAGTTAACCAAATTGTTGGATTATTCTCTGGTGCTGGTCTAGCTGGTATTATTACAGCTATGCTACATATCGTAGCAGGTGTTTTAATGAAAAAAGCTGTTAATGATCCTACTAAATATAAGGGTGCTCGTATACTAGTTATGGCTAGTATAGCTCTGGCTATAGTAGGTTTGGTTTTATCAATTATTTCAAAAGATTCTCAAACAATTATAAACAATCTTGTTTCACTATTAATTGATGGTTATGTATTTACATTACTAAACAAAATCAAAAATAGTGTTGAAGCTTAATTAAAATTTTTAAACAAACAAGTTAAAACCGCATTATGACAATGCGGTTTTATTATATGCTCTTTTAATTATTTGCTTATGTATTAGAATAGACCAATTAGTACACCTATGAAGGCTATAATAAACGAACCAAACAAGCAGTAATATATACCGTTCTTGTATTTCTTCATAATCTTGTACATTATGAATGTTACAAGTAATGGTACTAAGTTTGGTAAGATACCATCAAAGATGCTTTGAAGAGTAAATGATTTAGCAGCAGCTGTTTCTGTTGCTTGAACGTATACCCATTCTGGTTTTAGTTTTAATGATACTGTTGTAGAAACCATTGCAGCCATAACCATCATACCAACGATTGTTGCACCGTCAACAAACTTTTGGAATAAGTCTGAACTCTTTAATCTTGCAACTAGTTCAACACCATATTTATAACCATACTTCAAGAAGTACCATCTAGTACCCCATGCCAAACAGAAGTTAGCAATAGTATAAATAACTGGACCAGCAACATTACCATTGATTGCTAAACCTGCACCAATAGCTGAGAATAATACTCTAAATACTCCTTGGAATACTGAGTCACCTATACCAGCTAAAGGACCCATTAATGCGGCTTTTGTTGAAGAAATCATCTTTACATCAAAGTTATCATCGTTTGCATTTTCTTCTTCCATCGCAAGAGCAACACCAATTATTAAGTTTTTAAAGAATGGGTGTGTGTTGTGGAATTCTGTGTTTCTAACTAATGCTTCACGATATTTCTCTTCTTCACCTTCATAAATTTTCTTTAAACCTGGAATTTCAGAATATAAGAAACCTGGAGCATTATAGCTCTTATAGTTGAATCCACCCATTGATGCAAATGATCTAAAGAATATTTTTCTTAAGATTGAATCATCTAATACACCTTTGTGTGCTTTTGATTCATCAAATTGTAAGCCAAGACCTTCATCTTTAGTTGTGATTTGGTAAATAATCATAGCTAAAGCTAAACCAATTAAAGCAATAGACATTGTATTCATCTTTAAATAAGTAGATAATACAAAACCTATTACAAAATAAGGCCATCCTTTTTTAATACCTAAAGTATTAACAATTGATGCTAAACCGATAGCTGGAAGAAGTCCTGCTGCTACAGATAATCCTCTTGTGATCCATTGAGGAAGATTTTCATAGAATGTAGAAATTACTTCTGAACCAGCAAACAAGCCAATCGCAGTAGGTAAGAAATATTGAATGAATGCTCTAGTG
Organism: uncultured Erysipelotrichaceae bacterium; assembly: GCA_902795865.1. Lineage (GTDB taxonomy): Bacteria > Bacillota_I > Bacilli_A > Erysipelotrichales > Erysipelotrichaceae > Colivicinus. The sequence continues at coordinate 8,001 of CADBMV010000007.1, forward strand.
AAAATGCACATCAAGGTATAGAAAGTAATTCCTCTTTCGTTTGCCTCTTCAGCACATTTTTCCATTCTAACTACCCAAATTTGGTTTAAGTTAGTTACAACATAGTTTAATTGTTGAACTATTAAGCCAATTGGATAAGCCAAAGCAACACCAAGTTCGATATTACCACCACTAAGAATTGCTAATGCGGTACCAACCATACCTCCTATGTATGAGTTTGGCGGTGCGTAGGCACCCATCGACATGCCTCCGAGGAACACCATTTCGATCATACCGCCACATACTAGTCCTGTTTGGAAGTCACCTAGTAACAAACCAACAAGTGGACCGCCGACAATTGGTCGAGCAATATACATACAGCCGCCCCACCAATAGGTCTCAACTGCCATAAATGCTACAAAGCAGCTAAGCAAAATAATTTGTATAGCGTTTAATTGCATTTTTTATCCCCCTTTCTATGCAAATTATTTACTTAAATCAGATATTATATCTACACTATTATCGTTTGGTACAACTCTATGTTCTACCTTTGTGTATTTAGAAATATCTAATATTGTTTGTTTTATTTGATCATTAATAAATACTGTTGTATATAATTGTTTTCTATCTGGTTTATCATATATTCCACCAATATTAACATTAGGAATATCTATACCTTTTTCTAATAGATGTAAAAAGACCGCAGGATCTGCCGCAACTAGAAACACGTTTTTGTTTTCAGCTGCTTTAATTGCTTCAGGTGCCTCTTCTTCATCTACCACTGTAACTTTTACTTGACCAGATACAGCCATTTCTAAAAGCATCTTCTTTAAAGAATCGTGTGCACTATCGTCATCCACAACAATAGCTTCTTGAACTGGATACGCTTTTAACCACGCAAGCACAACTTGACCATGCAACAATCTTTCATCAATTCTCGACATTATAATCATAAATAATTCTCCTTTATCTATTATCAAATTCACAAAGCATCACATTGTGTACCTTGTCTCTTAATTCCATAATTGAATTATTATCTCTATTAGGATGAACTCTATTAGTTAATAAGATAATTCCGCATTCTCTTACAAAATCTACATATATTGATGTACCAGTAAAACCTGTATGGAATATACATTTATCTGAATAATAATCACCCATATGTGTATTAGAATCATTGCATATCCAACCTAAAGTTCTTCGACTATTTAGTCCTTCTGTATAACATTTCTTAAATAGATTTATAGTTGCTTTAGATAAGATTCTGTTTTCTTCTAGCTGTCCTTGATTTAACAACATCCTTACAAATCTACTTAAATCTTGGCTATTAGAAAATAATCCTGCATTTCCACTTAAACCATCTAATCTATAAGCTTTACCGTCATGCACTTCGCCTTTTACAAGTCCTCTATCACTTGTAATTTCTGTTGCAGCACATCTTTGTTTCATATTGTGATCTTCTGGTCTATAAATTGTATTATTCATTTTAAGAGGATCAAATATTACTTTCTTTGCGTATTCATCTAAACGTCCTACAATATTTTCAATTGCAAAGCCTAACAAAACAAAACCAAAATCTGAATAAACAACTTTAGTACCTGGTTCAAATTCTAATTCCTTTGCACATACAAAATCTAATATTTGTTTTCTACCATGTAAAGACTTATATGCCTTATCATCAAAACAAATACCAGAGGTATGTGATAAAACATGTTGAATTAAAACATTATCAAATCTAAATTCAGGTAATAATTGCTTAAGTGGTGTTTTTAAAGAAAAATATCCTTTTTCAATTAAAGTTAAAGCCATTGTTGTAGTTGATACAACTTTTGTTAATGAAGCAATATCATATAAGGTGTTTTCATCAACCATTACTTCTTCATCAACTGTTTGCGCATAACCTGCATGGTTAAAACCTGCTTCATCTTTTGTAACAAAAGCAATCTGTCCACCAGGAATCTTACCTTGCTTAACATAGTCTTCTAATATAGATAAACCACTAAGCAAAACCTTTTCATTATTTTTCATTCTTTCTTTCCTTCATTTTAAAATATTTTACAAGGGTTTACATTTAACAATTTCTTTCCTCTATTTAACAATTTCTTTCACAAATCTTTCGGTTATGATTTCAGGTCTAGTTATAGCTGTGCCAACAACCACACTATATGCACCTGCTTCTATTGCCTTTCTTGCGTCTTGCGGTGTATGTATTAATCCTTCCGCAATAATTGGAATATCTAAATTCTTACTCAATTTTTCTATTAAATCTAAA
>CADBMV010000008.1 GCA_902795865.1 uncultured Erysipelotrichaceae bacterium
TTCGAACCTTCGAAATGGCGGATTCAGAGTCCGCTGCCTTACCGCTTGGCTAATCCGCAAGGACAATTCATATTATATAATAGAATTATTGAAAATTCAGTTTAAGTTCACATAAGAGAGATATTATTTAGATATGGCAAAACTATTAATTGTAGATGATGAAGAAAAGATTCGTGAGATGATTGGCAAATTCGCTAATCATGAAGGTCATGATGTAACGCTTGCATCCGATGGTAAACAGGCAATAAGTTTTTTTGAGAAACAAGATTTTGATGTGGTTATTTTAGATGTCATGATGCCTGAAATTGATGGTTATGAGACATTAAAGAGAATGAAACAGATTAAAGATGTTCCATGCATCTTTTTAACTGCTTTAGGACAAGAATATGATCGTATCTATGGTTTTGATGTGGGCGCAGAAGACTATGTTACTAAACCATTTTCACCAAAAGAATTGATGATGAGAATTAATGTAATACTAAGAAGAGAAAATAAAAATACATCAACTAAGATAGTTTTTGAAGGATTAGTTCTTGATGAAAGTGCACATACAGTTACTATTGATGGTGAAAGAGTTGATATGGCTAATAAAGAATATGAATTATTACATTATCTATTAAGCAATATTGGTAATGCTTTAACAAGACAATCAATCATATCTAAAGTTTGGGGCTATGAATATGATTCAGATGATAGAACTCTAGATACTCATATGAAATTATTAAGGAAAGATTTAAAACAATACGGGAAATATATAACTACTATTAGGGGAGTAGGTTATCGTTTTGAGAAAGAAGTATAGTCTAAGATTTCAATTGTTGATATATATGCTGCTATTTGTAGTAGCTATTTTAGGTTTTATTTATTTATTTCAGACAACATTTCTAGATACTTTTTATAAAAGAAATAAGATTAATACTCTTAAAGAAGTAAGCAATACCATATCTGGATATATTGGTGATTCTGATATGGAAAACTATCTTGAACAGATCGGTATGTCTAATGAAATATGTATACGTGTTGTATCAAATAATGATGCATATACTTATACTGGTGCTTGTACATTAAGAAATTTAGATAATATAACTATCAATAGAATCGCAAGTGAAACTTCAGAAAATAATAATGAAAAATTATTTGATAATTTTAGATATCAAACTCCTTTTGGTAATGGTAGACCAGAAGATGTATACATTTATTCAAAATTACTAAAAATAAATAATGAAGATGTCATGATTTTAGCTTCAAGTGGTATAACGCCATTAAATGTAACTATTTCTACAATTAAATCACAATATTTAATTATTGTTGCAGTTGTAGTGATTATGGCTGTTATATTAACTTTATTAATATCAAGATTTATTATTAATCCTATTAAACAAATTAATGAAGAATCAAAGAATTTATCTAAAGCTAATTATGATGGATATAAGATTAATACTCATACATTAGAATATGATGAATTAAATAATACCTTAAGTAATGCGAATGAAGATATTTTAAAGGCAGATAAAGCTAAAAAAGAATTATTAGGAAATGTATCTCATGATTTAAGAACTCCTCTTACAATGATTGTAGGATATGGAGAAATGATTAGAGATCTACCAGAAGAAAACAATGAAGAAAACATCAATGTGATTATTGATGAGGCTAAAAGATTATCTAGTTTGGTAGATGATTTAGTAGATGTTTCTAAAGCTGAAGCTGGAAAGATTGAATTAGATAAAAAAGATATTAGTGTTAATGAACTATTAACTAGTGTATATCATCAATATGAAAAACATTGTAAGTCAAAGAATATAAAATTTGATTTAGTTTTAGATGATGATTTTACAATAAATTGTGATGAAAAAAGAATTAGGCAGGTATTATATAACTTTATTAATAATTCCTTAAACTACAATACAAAAGATGATCAAGTTATTGAATTAGGCATTGAAAAAGTAAATGGTAGAAAGCGTATTTATGTCTATGATAATGGTCAAGGTATAGAAGAAAAAGACATCAATAATATTTGGGATCGTTATTATAAAGTTGATAAGGAACATAAACGTCATCAATTAGGTTCAGGAATTGGTTTGTCTTTAGCTAGACAATTATTGAAGGCTCATGGTTATGAATATGGAGTTGAATCTAAATACAATGAATACTCTAAATTTTATTTCTATATATAAGATATAATAAATATTGAGGTTAAAGTTATGAAAATAGTTCTAGATCATCTTACAAAACAATTTATTAGCAGACATAATAAGAATGAGATTGTTACAGCGGTAAATGATTTCTCTTTTGAGATACCTGATGGTAAATTAATAGGTTTACTAGGTCCTTCTGGTTGTGGTAAATCTACAACTTTAAATTTGATATGTGGTTTAGAGCAAGCAACAGAAGGTAAGATATATTTTGGTGATTTAGATGTAACTAATCTACCTCCTGAAAATAGGGGTGTTGGTATGGTTTTTCAAAACTATGCACTATATCCTCATTTAACTGTTAGAGAAAATATTGTTTTTCCTTTGGAAAACTTTAAGGGTGAAAATAGATTAAGTAGACAAGAAATGGATGATAAAGCTTTAGAAGTTGCAAAGCTCGTGCAAATTGATCAATTGATGGAAAGAAGACCATCTGAATTATCTGGTGGTCAACAACAAAGAGTTGCGATTGCTAGAGCATTAGTAAAAACCCCTGGTGTATTATTACTTGATGAACCTTTATCTAATCTAGATGCAAGATTAAGACTTCAAACTCGAGAACAAATTAGAAGAATCCAAAAAGAAACTGGTATTACAACTATTTTTGTTACTCATGACCAAGAAGAAGCTATGTCTATATCTGACTACATAGTTTTAATGAAAGATGGTTTGATGCAACAAATGGGTAAACCTCAAGAAGTTTATGATAATCCTGATAATTTATTTGTAGCTAAGTTTTTAGGAACTCCTGCAATCAATGTCTTTGAAGGAAAAGTTGTAGATCATAAACTATATATTGGTGAAGATTATGTAATGGATAAAGATATAGATGATCAAGAAGTTTATGTAGGTGTTAGACCTGAAGGATTTATTCCTAGTAAAGATGGTAAATTGATATGTAAATATGATCGCATGGAAACAACAGGTAGAGATACTAGTGTTATTTGTCACAATGATTATTGTATCTCTGATGAAGATATAAGAACTATTATCGATGATGATGATCCAATTGAAAATGATAATGGTATTATTAGATTTAATTTAAAACCACATAAGACATATATTTTCTCTAAGGAAGATGAAAAGGTATTGTAATGAATAATAAGAATAATCTTAAAGGATGGTTATATTTATTGCCAGCACTTATTTTTATAGGTGTTTTCATGGTGTATCCTTTAATAGATGTTTTGATTTATTCTTTTGAAGAAAGTTATAACTTTGCATCACAGACTTATGAAGGAGTAGGCTTGTATAATTATTCTTATGTTTTACATGATACCTACTTTTTACAAGCTTTAAAAAACACTTTTATTCTGGTAATTATTACTGTACCTTTATCTACAGGTATAGCTTTATTAATATCATTAGCTTTAAATTCAATTGATAAATTAAAAGATTTATTTCAAACCATTTTCTTTTTACCATATGTTACTAATACTTTAGCTGTAGGTTTGGTATTTATGATTCTTTTTAAAAAGACTGCCTATTCAGATGGTTTAGTAAATCTATTATTAAATACAGTTGGACTAAGTTCAATAGATTTTATTGAAGGTCCATATTGGGCGAAGATGTTTGTGCTATGTTTCTATACAATCTGGATTGTTTTACCATTTAAAATCTTAATATTAACTAGTGCTTTAGCTTCAGTTAATAAAGACTATTATAATGTTGCAAGAATTGATGGTACTAGTAAATTTAGAATGTTTTATAAGATAACTTTACCAATGATATCTCCATCGTTATTCTATTTAATTATTACTGGTTTTATTGGTGCTTTTAAAGCATATAGCGATGTGGTTGCCTTGTTTGGTATTGATTTAAATGCTGCAGGTATGAATACCATCGTAGGATATGTCTATGATATGTTGTATGGTAATTCAGGAGGATATCCTTCATTTGCTTCAGCAGCAGCATTGATATTATTTGCGATTGTTTTAACAATCACGGTTATTAACTTACTTGTTTCTAGAAAGAATGTTCATTATCAATAGTTATGGATAAGATTAAACAATTAGAAAGAGAAAGTAAAAGAAAAAACACTATCTGGATGATATGTATTTTTGCTTTATTAATAATTTGGGCAATAATTGTTTTGTTTCCATTTTATTGGATGATCTTAAGTTCTATAAAATCATATGCAGCATATAATTCAGAATATATTCCTAAATTCTTTACATTAAATCCAACACTAGAAAACTATGTATTAGCTTTCACATCTGTGCCATTAGCTAAATATTTCTTAAATACTATTATCTTTACTGTCATAACTACACTAATAATGGTAGTGGTTGTAATATTGTCGGCATTTGCCTTTTCTAGATTAGAGTTTAAAGGAAAGAATTTAGTATTTACTATCTTTTTATCTTTAATGATGATTCCTAATGAACTTGTCATAATTACAAATTTTGTAACGATAACTAATGCGGGTTTAAGAAATAGTTTTGCAGGATTAATCTTACCTAGTATTACTAGTATTTTCTATATTTATTTATTAAAAGAAAACTTTGAACAAATTCCTGATGAATTATATAAAGCAGCTAAAGTTGATGGAACTAGTGATTTTAAGTACTTATGGAAGGTAATGATTCCTATCTGCAAGCCAACAATCGTAACAGTTTTAATCTTAAAAGTAATTGAATGTTGGAACTCATATGTATGGCCTAGATTAATAACTGATGACGAGAATTATTATTTGTTGTCTAATGGTATACAAACTATTAGAGAATCAGGGTTTGGTAGGGAAAATATACCAGCTATGATGGCGGCTGTTGTGGTTATATCTGTGCCATTAATTATCTTATTTTTGATATTCCATAAAAAGATTATGGAAGGTGTTTCTAGAGGAGGTACTAAAGGATGAGAATTATCAAAGTCTTTTTAGTAATACTTCTAAGTGTTATATTAGTTGGCTGCCATGGATCAAAAAGTGAATCAAGTTCTTTTGTAATACCTGATAGTTTTGATGAATCTAGAAATTACGAAATAACTTTTTGGGCTAAAAATGATACTAATATAACTCAGGTTAATATTTATAAAAATGCGATAAGTGAATTTGAAAAATTGTATCCAAATATTAAAGTTAATTTACGTTTATATACAGATTATGGAAGAATTTATAATGATGTAATAACTAATATTGCGACAAATACCACACCAAATATTTGTATTACTTACCCAGATCATATAGCTACATATATTACTGGTCATAATACAGTAGTTGATTTAGATGCGTTATTAGTTGATGAACAATATGGTTTAGGTGGATCTAAGATTAAATTTGATGCTCCTACGAAAGAGGAAATAACACCAAAGTTTTTACAAGAATGTTTCTTTTCTAATCATTATTATGCTTTACCATACATGAGATCAACTGAGGCAACTTATATCAATAAAGATATGGTTGAAGCTTTAGGCTATGAAATACCTGATATTCTCACATGGGATTTTATATGGGAAGTATCTGAAAAAGCTATGGCTAAAGATAATGAAGGTAATTTTATTGTTAATAATCAAAAAGTAATGATTCCTTTTATATACAAATCTACTGATAATATGATGATTTCTATGACATATCAATTAGATTCACCATATTCAAATGATAATGGACAGATTTTCTTATTTAATGATCAAACTAAAGAATTATTATATGAGATTAATAAACATGCGAAATCTGGTGCTTTTTCAACTTTTAAAATATCAAGTTATCCAGGTAATTATTTAAATGCAGGACAATGTATCTTTGCAATTGATTCTACAGCTGGGGCAACCTGGATGGGTGCTGATGCAACACATCACGATATATCTGAAGAATCAATTATTGATTTTGAAACTGTTGTAAGACCAATACCACAATACGATATCAATAATCCTAAGATGATTTCTCAAGGACCGTCTTTATGTATTTTTAATAAAGAAGATCCTCAAGAAGTATTAGCTTCATGGATTTTTATGCAATACTTATTAACTAATGATGTTCAGATTGCTTATAGTCAAACTGAAGGATATGCTCCAGTTACTGATAAGGCTAGGCAAACTAGTGAATATATTGATTATTTAAATAGAAAAGGTGAAGATACAGATTTATATTATAAAACTAAGATAGAAGCTACACAGTTGTTGCTAAACAATACTGATAATACTTTTGTTACTCCAGTATTTAATGGTTCAGTATCTTTAAGAGATGCTTCAGGTCAATTAATTGAAGAAGTATCTAAAGCCGCAAGAAGAAATATAACTGTTGATGATGCTTATATGGATAAATTATATGATGATGTAAAAGCCTTATATCGTTTAGATCAAACTAGTGGTACATCTTCTAGAGATTTAGGACCATTACCTAGTACTTCTAAAATACTATTAGGTAGCTTAGTTGTTATTTGGATTATTATAGGAATAGCTTATTTAAGGCAAAGAAAGAGTTAATCTAGTAATAAAGTGTGTATTAAAGTATAATATATATGTTCAAAGAACAAGGGAGAAAAAAATGAAAAAATTATTTACTGTTTTAGTTGCTGCCCTTATGGTTTTTAGCTTAACAGCTTGCAACAACAATAACGGCGCTAATGGTGGTAATGACCAACCTGAACCTACTCCTAGTGAGCCTACAGTTATGTCTCATGCTGACTATGTAGCTGCTGCTCTAGATTCAGAAGTAGTTGTAGAAACTTATGTTCAAGCTCATCAATCTTGGTGGGATAACAAGGTTACTGTCTATGCTGCTAGCGAAGATGGTGCTTATTTCATCTACAATATGGCTGCTACAGAAGAAGAAGCTGCTAAATTAGTTCCTGGAACTAAGATTAGAGTTTCAGGCTTTAAAGCTGAGTGGTCTGGTGAAGTTGAAATCGTTGATGCAACTTTTGAAATCATTGAAGGTGATTCTTATATCGCTACTGCTAATGATTTAACTGATGTATTTGGCACAGATGCATTAATTGATCATCAAAATGAATTCTTCACTTTAAAAGGTGCTACAGTTGTAGGTAGAGGTGATGATGCTGTTGCGTTCCAATACAAATGGGATGGTTCTGGTTCTCATGATGAGAATTCAGATTTATACTTCGATGTAGAATTAAATGGTAATACTTATTCTTTAACAGTTGAATCATATTTAACTGGTAATGATACTGAAGTATATCAAACAGTTGAAGGCTTAAATGTTGGTGATGTAATTGATGTAGAAGGTTTCTTATACTGGTATGAGGGTGTTAACCCACACATCACAAGTGTAACTGTAAAATAAGATGATTATAGACAAAGTGGACATAACGTTCACTTTGTTTTTTTATTACATGAAGCTTATATTAGTATAAAAGAAATATATTATATATTTTTATATATTTTTGTTACTTTTTTAACAAAAAACTTTATAATATATATGTAGTCATAAA
>CADBMV010000009.1 GCA_902795865.1 uncultured Erysipelotrichaceae bacterium
ACCAATGGTTCTGTAGCTCAGTAGGTAGAGCAACGGACTGAAAATCCGTGTGTCGCCAGTTCAATTCTGGCCGGAACCACCATCTGATTGAGAAAGCCCTTAAATTAGGGCTTTTTTGATGCTTTCAAGTTTATTAGGCACGAATTTATATAAATCTTATATTTAAATAAGGTATAAGGACAGGTGGAAAACGGTAAGATCTCTCCTGCCATTTTAAGGAGATCAAATACAGGCCTGTACAACGTCTGCATTTGATCTGCCATTCTATTCTGAAAATGATTTCTTATCTGTTTTGATCGGGAGTTTATCCACTTCCTTCATAATCCTCTCTGCTGATCCGTTTCCACCCATTGTCTTATATAAGTTTATAAAAACACTGTGCAAGCTGGCATACGACAATCACGGTGTTGTCTGTAATATTCCGGAAAGAGTTGGTGACTTTGTGGATCCAATCAACCTTGATTCGGAAGAAGAAGGGATTGTCCTTATTACAGAAGATGAATTCAACAGCTTTATCGAAAGTGTTGATGGTATCGAATTCAAAACACTGTTTCGTTTCCTGTTTTATGAAGGAACCAGAATTGGCGAAGCTCTGGCACTTAACTGGCATGATATTGATTTTAATAAAGGCTTGCTGAATATTACCAAGACATACACCAGTAAGCTCAATAAAAACTTCCAGAACGGACAGCTCTTTGTTTCCCGTCCAAAAACTAAAAAATCGATCAGAACTATTCCGATCGAGAAATCAACGTTAGATGCCCTGAAATTACTTCACAGTTATTATCATGAATCATTGTTCGGCTTTAATGATGATATGTTTGTATTTGGTGGTATCAGACCGCTAAGTTAATCAACGATAACATCAAAGAAAGATAAGGCTCTGGATGATAACGGAATCAAACGAATCACCATCCATCAGTTTCGACACAGCTGCGCATCATACCTTTTTGAAAAAGGTGCAAAAATCACTGATGTACAGAAATATCTTGGCCACAGCAAGATGATAACAACTTTAAATATTTATACGCATTTATACCCGGAAGATCTGATGGATATACACGGAAAATAAATAAACAGCCGATGTGGTGTTTTTATGCTGGTTCAGTATATACAACGGTGCAATTGTCACGAAGCCTTTTTGCTTGGCTGTCACTCAATCGAATTTTTTCTTTTCCAAGGACCAAACTATGATATTGATCTTCTTCGTTTGGATCGTATTGAACTCGGGCGTCTATTTTATTGCAATCTTCAACACTGAATTTCACAATAGACCCTTTTAACCTGTGACTCATTTCATCAACCACAATCTCATCAGGACGAAAATCACCTCGATCAACAGATAATCCTTTCCCAACTTTAAAGGCTGCCGATGATAATTTCCCGTTTGTTTTCCAAAATCCATTTGCAGGATTTATTGCTCTATATAAAGACTCATCAGAAGGAAAATTATTATTCATAAAAACGGTCAACCATCTCCTTGATAGTCTTTACATCAAAAACGTCGGTAAATTCTTTTTCGTTGCCATTATCATCAACTGAATATGTTTCAATATGATCTTCGAAAATTTGCATTTCCAGATGAGATTCTCCTCTGTCGTATTCAAATTGAATAGATCCGTCGGCAACAGGAAAAATTTCCGGCTGATAGCAAAGAGACATGATTGTTTTCTTTGCGTTGTCTAAAACTGCTTTAGAAAATGGCTGCGCACCATAACTATTCCAATTGTTCTGAAACTTTGCAAATGAATCTATTTTAGAAAGACTTTCAAACGACTCGGAATTGATATAAGAAGCATCTTCGCTTTTTCTGCTCACTGTATTCTCAATTGTGTTGATTACATTAAGACTAGGCTTTTTTGCCTGTTTAAACGATTTAAAAAAACGATTCGATGAAAGCGAAAGATACCACTTATTTTGATCTTGATAATTGTTAATTAAGGTTGTCATTATTAATCACCGCTTTCTTAACTTCAATAGGATATTCTCCAAGTATAGTTTTGTTGAATTCAACTTGAGTTTTATATAAGCCTTCGCTTTTAAACACAAGGTTTCTATACTCCAAGTCCATGTTCAAGTTCCCTTTCTCTCCGTTCGGAGCGATTAAAGTACCTTGAGGAATATAAGCTTCAATTCTAGGCATTATTTCATTGCCATCAGGATCTATAAAATGAAAAGCAACATGATTGTTTTTTTCGACATCAATATGTGAGATGCTGCAAGCAATAGAAAAAGTGAAGTTCCCCGGAATGCTTACCGGTCTAAGATCGTTTAAAGGAGAAGCGATGTTTCTGTTCATTGCACCGTTTGTCGGATTAAACTCGTTTGTGATTTTGTCGCAGTATACAAAAGAATTAATGTATTCCATTCTATCATTCTCCTCGTTTGTCATCTATAATTTCATTATAATACAAGAAAATGGTTGACATTTCAAATATCCATTTATAAGATTGAGTTTTTGGTGCGTAAATTTAGGCACGAATTTAGGCACGAATTTTTCAAAAAACCATAAATTGCTATAAACCGCTATAAACCAAAAGGCCTTATTTTATGCGGTTTTTAAACAATTATAAACTCCTGTAAACCTTAAAAATACAACTGGCCGGAACCACCATTATGTAAACACAAAGCCATTAAGGCTTTTTTTATTAAAAAAGACTACTCTTCTTCTTGGTAGTCTTCATCTTCATAATATTCATAGTCTTGTGAAGAATCTTGAATTTCTTCTTCTGAGTTTATTTCTTCAGTTTCTTGCTCGCTTTGCCATGGACAAGCTGAAGTATATGCATTTCCAGAAATATCTTCAAAGTAATAACAATTATGTTTATCTCTAGCATAGCTAGATTCCATATCATAATATTTATTAAGTAATTTTAAACCATATGGTGAAGTAAAGACATAATTTCCATCTCTCATAATAACCTCAACATATTGATATTTAAGTTCAGGATAATAATGTATTTCAGAAATTTCATTAATAATACTATAATCACAGTTTACAAGTTCTTTTTCTATAAGAACTAAATCTTCTTGACTAAATCCTTCTATTAGAGGAACTTTATTAATGATATATAGATTATCACGATCTAATTCAATTCTTTCATCTTTATCTGTTACTAATACACTTTTATTATTCTCATATGTATAACCAATTATCTTTTTTTCTTGAACATTAATTTTTACTAATCTACCATCTAATAATTCTACTTTGCAATCTTCAACCAAAGGATTAGTCTTAACATTTTTTTCAACAACAAAAGGTAAAGTCGTTAAAAACTTATTGTCATTTGTAACATTACTTAATCGTAAAATATCTTCTTCATTTAAATAATTGTTTCCACTAACTACAACTCTATAAATATTTGATTGTTTAGAAAGAAAATAAATACCACAAATAATTACCAAAGATAAAAAAACACTCAATATCAGATAGCGTCTTTTATTCTTTTCTTTCTCAGAAATGATTCGATGTTGCTTACGTATATTGAGAAAAACATTTTTATCTAATATTTTTTTCTTTTCTTCTAACAATTGAATTTCTCTACTTCCATTACTAGTTTAATATTATATTTTTCTTTCACTTTATCTTGTATTTGATAAGCAATAGAAAGATAATCTTGTGCTTTACCATCACCATTATTAACAATAAAATTAGAGTGTTTATCAGAAACTGAAACATCATTAATACTGAAACCACGATAACCTATTGCATCAATCAGTTTCCAGGCAAAATCATTTTCAGGATTTCTAAAACATGATCCTGCACTAGCTTTTTCTAATGGTTGAGTTTCTTTTCTTCTTCTTAATCTATCGGCCATTAAATCTTGAATAATTTCAGGTGATTTTTTTATTAAAGATAGTTTTGCAGCTACCACCACCCATCTAGGATGATCATGAAATATAGAATGTCTATATGAAAAATTAAGTTCATCATTATTTAGCCAAATAAGTTCATCATCTTTTAAAACTAATACTTCTTTGATAATATCAGCCATTGATGACTTGTATGCTCCAGCATTCATATAAATCAAACCACCAATAGTTCCCGGAATACCTGAAGCAAATTCTAAACAGCTTAAACCTTGTTTAGCTAATATATTCGCAAGAGCTGGTGCCATAACACCTGCTTGTACATAAACCTCATCATTATGTATTTCATAGTCATTTAATCTTTTTAAGCTAATAACTACACCATTATAATCACTTTCACCACAAACTAAATTTGAACCATTACCCAAGACTTTAAAATTGATTTTATTACTCTTTAAAAAGGCAATAATTGCTTTTAAATCATCAACTGAATTAGGTAAAACAAAATGAGCGATGTGACCACCCATCTTTAAAGTAGTTAAATCTTTAAAACATTTATCATCATGGTATTCACCATGTTCAATAAGAAAGTTTTTAATCATATATTTTCTACTTCCTTTATGATATCATCTAAGACATTCTTATTTGCTAAAAAAGATGCATTTCTTGATAATTCTTTTAGTTTTTCATCATCATTAATCAATGAATCAACAACATCATACAAATACTTACCACTTAAATCTTTTTCTTCTATCATGATTGCAGCATTTTTATCTAGTAATGCTTTGCCATTGTAGTATTGATGATTGTTAGGCACATATGGAGAAGGTATTAAAATTGAAGGCATAGCTAAAGCACATATTTCCGCAATTGTCGTAGCACCTGCTCTTGATATTAATAAATCAGAGTTTTTCATAACTTCAATGCCATTTATTCTTTCAAATATTTTTAAATAATCATTACTATTAATTACACTTGTAACTTCATCATAATGAGATTTGCCTGTAGCAAAAATAACCTGATAAGATCCATCTAATAATTTAAAGTAATCAAATAATTTATTATTAACTGAAGAAGAACCTAAAGATCCCATAAAAATAACTACTGTTTTTTTATCAGGATTTAAACCTAATTCTTTTAAAACATTTTTATCTTTTTCAATTAAAAATGCTTTAGAAGATTGAGGATTACCTAAAATCTTAGTGTTTTTATTCTTAAATTGTTTAGTATTCTCATCATAAGAACCAACTACTAAATCAACCTTTTCATCTAAAAGTCTATTAGCTCTTCCTACAAAAGAATTCTGTTCATGAATGATTGTTTTCTTTTTTAATTTAATTGCTGCAAGCATTACTGGTATTGATATGTAGTTACCAAAACCGATAGCTAAATCAAAATCTTTTATGATATTTAGACATTTAAAATAAGCATTAAACATAGATAAAAGACTTCTTATCTTTTGAATAATACCTCCTCTAGTAGTTAATACATCTAAACCTATATATTCAAAACCTGAAGATGGTATTAAATCTTTTTCCATTCGATCATTAGAGCCGATAAAACAGATTTCATGTCCTCTAGATTTTAAACCCTCAGCTAATGTCAAGGCAGGATAAATATGCCCACCTGTTCCTCCTGCAACCATCACTATTTTCATACCATACCATTTTAACACTATTTAAAAAAGGTGACTACTCACCTTCGTTTTGATTATTATCTTCTATTAGTAATGCTCCTAATTGTTTAATTGCAATTGGATTAACTATTGTTAATAGTATTAAATACACGACAAGATGTATCCAATAATTAGTACTAATAAAATCCACTAGAGGTTTTAATAAAAATATTTCAATACCACTAAGTATTAAAAAACTTAAAGTATAAAAACCTATATATTTAAGCGCATCATTCTTCATTAAAATAAAACCTTATTATGTATTACTTTACCTAATATTTGTATTTCATCAAACTTAAAGTGACGATCATCATAATTGTTGTTAGAAGCTTTTAAGATTACGTCATTATCATTAATCTTAATTCTTTTTATAGTGACTTCATTATTATCTAATAAGAAAACTCCAATATCTTTATCATCTAAATAATCTTGTCTTTTCACATAGACAATGTCCCCTTGTTGAATTCTATCGTTAATCATAGAATCACCTTTAACTTTTAAATAAAAATATTCTCCAGGACCATATTCTTTATTATCACAATATTCATAGCCATAGATAACTTCATCAGCATATAAATCATAGCCAGCTTTAACTTCACCAATTATAGGTACAGCAACTTGCTGGTTTCTTAGATTTAGATTTAGTAAATGATCTACATCAACATTAAAAATATCAGCCATCTTATTCAAAGTTTTAACTCTTGGAAAGGCTGAACCATCTTCCCATTTTTGAACTGTAGTGAAAGACTTATATCCTAGTTTTTCAGCAAGTTCATCTTGCGACATCTTAGATGTTCTACGTAAAAATCTTAAGTTTTCTTTAAATTCCATACTTTAATTCTTTCTTCATTATCATTCTATGATAAACTTGATTTTTATTCAAGTTTTATATTGAACTTGATTATTTTTCAAGTATAATAAAACTATGAGCAAAGTAATACTTCATTGTGACCTTAATTGTTTCTATGCTTCTGTAGAAATGCTGTATAATCCTAAGCTTAGAAATGTTCCTATGGCAATTGCAGGAGACCCTAAATATCGTCATGGAATAATCTTAGCTAAAAATGTTTTAGCTAAAAAAACAGGAGTTAAAACAGCTCAAACAATCAATGATGCTTTAAAAGTATGCCCTAATCTAGTGATTAGAAAACCAAATTATGAATTATATGAACATTATTCTAAAAAGGTTAGAGATTTATATTATCAATATACTGATAGAATTGAACCATTTGGTCAAGATGAATGTTGGTTAGATATTAGTGAAAGTATTAATTATTTTGGTGGTGTTGAAAAGATTGTTGAAGAATTGTTGTTTCGTGTTAAAGATGAACTTGGATTAACTTTATCAATTGGGGTTTCTAATAATAAGATATATGCAAAGCTTGCTTCTGATTTAGCTTTAGAAGATAACTATAAAATAATTAATTCCATACAAGATATACAAGATATGCCTGCAAATACTCTTTTATTTGTAGGAAAGAATATCAATGAAACTTTAAAAACATACGGAATATATACAATTGGTGAATTAGCTAATAAACCAATATCATTTTTAGAAAAAATATTAGGTAAATTTGGTATGACTTTACATAATTATGCAAATGGAATTGACGATAGTGATGTTTGTAGATTTGATGAAATATCTGATGAGGTTAAATCGATTGGTAATTCTATGACAACTATTAGAGATATAACTAATATTGATGATTTTAAGATAGTTTTAACTACCTTATGCGATTATGTTTCATCTAGACTTAAAAAGAAAGATTTGTATTTTAAAACAGTTCATTTAAATTTGAGAAATAACAAATTAAAAATCAAAACTATGCAACTAAGTTTAAAAGAAAACTCTAATCTAAAGAAAGATATTTATAATAATGCTTTACAATTATTTGAAATAAATAATTGTAACTTCAAGATTCCCTATAGATCTATTGGTGTATCTGTTTCTAATCTGTCTAGTGAAAAAGAAATATGTCAGGTAGATTTATTTGATGATAATTCTTACTCACTAAAAGATTTAAAGAAGGAGCAAGCGATAGAATTGATAAAAGATAGATTTGGTAGTGATGCTATATCTTCTTTGAGACTTCTAGAAGAAGACAATTTAATACATTTAAAGAAAAATGATGGTTAGAAAGTATATTGATGTAATATGTTTGA
The DNA here is from genome assembly GCA_902795865.1 of uncultured Erysipelotrichaceae bacterium. GTDB lineage: Bacteria > Bacillota_I > Bacilli_A > Erysipelotrichales > Erysipelotrichaceae > Colivicinus. Next base: position 7,649 of record CADBMV010000009.1, read on the forward strand.
ATGATAAAGGTGGTAATCTTAAACCTCTTTATATAATATGGGATGATTATAAAAGAATACCTATATTAAGGGTAAAAGAAATCAAACCAAAAGCTTCTTTAAAAGCTGGTGGTTCAGGTTTAAGATATACATGCATATTTAAGACTAATAAAATTAGGCATCTTTATTATGATAGAGGCAAATGGTACGTAGAAATGTTTTCTGCGTGATATAATGCTTTTGAGGTAAAAGTAATGAACGAATTATTTGACTTGATTATAGTGGGAGCTGGCCCAGCAGGCTTAACAGCAGCAATTTATGCTTCTAGAGCAAACCTAAGTGTCTTGGTTGTGGAATCTGGAGTAAATGGTGGCAAGCTTTCAAAAACATACGAAATAGAAAACTATCCAGGAATCAAAAAGATTAGTGGCTTAGAATTAGCTAATCAATTAACTGAACATGGTCAACAATTTGGTGCTAAACTTATCACTGGTGAAGTTAAAACTATCACAGATAATGGTGAAACAAAAACAGTAGAACTAGTAAGTCAGAAAAAATATGATTGTAAAGCAATAATTGTTGCAACTGGTACAAAAGAAAGGCCTTTAGATTTACCAAGAGCTAATGAATTCACTGGAAGAGGTATTTCTTATTGCGCTGTATGTGATGGTTTCTTCTATCGCAATAAAAACGTTGTGATAATTGGTGGTGGAAACTCGGCATTAGAAGAATCTTTATTCTTAGCATCTATCGCAAATAAAGTAACAATTGTAATTAGAAGAGATGAATTTAGAGCTGATGCTAAAGTAGTTGATAAAGTAAAAGAAAATGAAAAGATCGAAATAATAACTAAGAGCTTACCAGAAGAATTAGTTATTGAAGATGATAAGATTATAGGTATTAAAATTAAAAATGTTGATACTGGTGATATCACAACTCTAGAATGTGCTGGAATCTTCCCATATATAGGTGCTGATCCTTGTACAGATTTCTTAGATAAAACAATACTAGATGAAAGAGGTTATGTTATTACAAACCCTGATATGTCTACAGCAATTAAAGGAATATTTGCAGCAGGAGATTGCATCCAGAAAGATTTAAGACAAGTTGTAACTGCATGTAATGATGGTGCAATAGCTGCAAATAGTGTTAATAAATATCTAAAATAATATGAAAAAACAAGAAACAATACAGAATTATTTAGAGGCAATTCATATTCTTTCATTAAAGAATAAGAAAGTAAGATCTATCGATGTAGTTAACTACTTAAACTTTTCTAGACCAACTGTTTCAGTTGCTTTAAAAGAACTTGAAGATGATGCTTATTTAATAATTGAAGATAATTTAATTTATTTAACTGAAAAAGGAAAAGCTGTTGCAACAACAATGTATGAAAGACATGAATATATAGCTAAATTATTAATAAAACTTGGAGTTAATGAAAAAACAGCATATGAAGACTCATGTTTAATTGAACATGATATTTCAAAAGAAACATTTGAAGCTATAAAAAAGGCTACCAAGAATCTAATATAAAATAGGAGTTCAATATTGAACTCCTATATTCTTTTATGCTCTTCCTGAGTATTTACCATCAGCAGTAGAAACTGTAATTCTTTCACCCTCTTCAATGAATAGAGGAACTTTAACTTGTAAACCAGTTTCTGTCACAGCATTTTTCATCGCACCTGTAGCTGTATTGCCCTTAACTGCAGGTTCACATTCAACTAATTGTAAATCTACTTTATCTGGAAGTAAAACACCTAATACCTCACCATTATATAGTGTGATATTAACATCTAAGTTAGCTACTAAGAAATTAGCTTCCCATTCAAGTCTTTCTTTAGGTATTTCGATTTGCTCATATGTTTCAGAATCCATAAACACTTCCATATCACCTGAATCATATAAGAATTGCATAGGTCTCTTATCAATAAAAGCCTCTCCTACTTGATCGCCACCAATTAAAGACAATTCCTTCACAACACCAGTTCTAGGTTGTTTAACTTTAACTTTAACTTTCATTTTAGCCATAGCTGTTTTGTTTAATTGGATGTCTATGCATTGATATAATTCA
>CADBMV010000010.1 GCA_902795865.1 uncultured Erysipelotrichaceae bacterium
CAAAGACAGATATTATCGGGTGTAGCTCAGTATTATAAACCAGAAGATTTAGTAGGCAAAAAGGTCATCGCAGTAATGAATCTTAAACCTAGAAAAATAAGAGGTTTAGAATCTCAAGGTATGCTACTATCAGCTGTAAAACAGATTGATGGTAAAGAAGTATTAGAACTTATAAGCTCTGATATGGAAGTTGGTTCAATTGTATGTTAGAAAGGAAGTTAATAACTTCTTTTCTTTAGGTTATAATTATATTATGAGAAAACTATTTGCTATATTGGTATGTAAAATAATAAGAAAAATAGGCAATTATGTAGGTAGAGGCTCATCTTTACCTGGCAAGATTGCCTTAAAGATATGTCCTGATATTTTAAGTCGCTTGCAATTACCTGAATTAACAATAGCCGTAACTGGTTCTAATGGTAAGACTTCAACTGTTGAAATGATCCAACAAATCCTAAACAGCAATGATAAAACAGTTGCCTATAATTATGAAGGTTCTAATCAAATTGAAGGTATCACAACTTTAATTATTGATAATAGTGATTATAATGGTAAATTTCTTAAAGATGTTTTATTAATGGAAGTGGATGAAAGATATGCTAAACATATTTTTAAGTATTTTGCACCTAAATATTATGTCATTAATAATTTGTATAGAGATCAACTCACAAGAAATGGTAATCCAGAATATGTGATGAATGATATTAAGAAATCTATAAGAAATGAATCTATTTTAGTATTAAATGCCGATGATCCTTTAATCGCAAGTTTAGCTGAAGAATTTGAAAATGAAGTTGTCTTCTTTGGCATGGGTGAAAATGAATATGTCAAAGAAGAAAGCAATAGTATTTATGATGATGGTTACTATTGTCCTGTATGTAAATCTAAGATGATATATGATTATCGCCAATATGGACATGTGGGTAAATATCATTGTAGTAAATGTGGTTTTGAAAGACCTGATGTTGCTTATGAAATAAGTGATATTGATCTTCATGAGGGAAGAATGCTTATAAATAATAAATATGAGATTAAACTTGCGTTAAATGCTTTATATAATGCTTATAATGTTTTATCAGCTTTTACTGTTGGATCTTTATTAGAGCTAAATGATAAGAAGATGATTAAGAGTTTAAATAGTTATTTAATTAAAAATGGTCGATTTAAACAATTTAGATTAAATAATAGAATTGGTACTTTATTAATATCTAAACATGAGAATTCTCTTTCATATAATTCTAATATTGAGTATGTATTAAATCGTGATAATGATATCAGCATCATGTTTATAATTGATGATATTTCTAGAAAATACTTTACAAGCGATACTTCTTGGATTTGGGATATCAATTTTGAATTATTAAAAGCTGATAATATTAAAGAAATAATTATTGCAGGTAAATATATTAATGACCTAGCTGTAAGATTTAAATATGCTGGATTTGATATGGAAAAGATAATGTTGTATGAAACAGTAGATGAGGCTTTGAAGTATTTAGATAATGATAGTAAAAATGAACTTTTTGTCTTAACTTGTTTTTCGGATGAAGCTAAATTATTAAAGGAAGTGGAACAAATATAATGAAGTTATTACATTTATATCCTAATTTAATGAACTTATATGGAGATTATGGAAATATTCTTGTTTTAAAACATCATTTAATAGATCAAGGTATTTCTGTAACAATCGATAGAAAAGAAGTTCAAGATGCAATTGATTTTAGTCAATATGATTTTATTTATATGGGTTCAGGCACAGAAAAGAATTTAATGGTGGCTTTAGAAGATTTAAAAAAATATAAATATCATTTAGAAAATGAAATCAATAAAGGTAAAGTAATACTATTTACTGGTAATGCAATGGAATTATTAGGTAATAGTATTGATGGAAATAAAGCACTTGAGATAATTGATTTTAATACACATACTAGCGAGAAAAGATTTACTGGTGATCTTATAGTTAATAATCCATCAATAGGTGATGTAATAGGTTTTATTAATAAATCTACAACAATTGAAGGTGGCTTTGATAATAAATTATTTGATTATAAATTTAAAGATAATAATCTTGTGGATAATGAATATGAAGGTTATCGTTTAAAAAATTTATTTGGAACTCATATTATAGGACCAGTACTAGTTAAAAATCCTAATTTTATGAATACAATAGTTAAGTTATTAGTTGAAGATAAATATCAAGAAATCAACTATGAATACGAGCAAAAAGCATATGAGATAAGTTTGTCACAACTATATAAAAGGTAAGTAATTTGGGTAACATTTTTCAATTTTCATGGGAAATAAGATTAATCGAACTCTTTCAAGAGTTTATTTCCAATAATCTATTTTTATATCATATATTTAGTTTTATAACTTTATTTGGTGAATCATATACTACCGTTATGGTTATGGGACTTTTTTATTGGTATCTAGATAAAAATATTGGGAAAACACTCGCAAGAAATATGGTTTTTGCCCAATTAAATAATTCAATGATTAAAAACCTTTTTTCTAGAATTAGACCATATGTTGTGAATGATAGTATTGATTGTCTTAAAGTGGTTGAACCAGGATATGATATTTACGATATGAATAAGCAAGGTTATTCTTTTCCTAGTGGCCATGCGACAAATGTGAGTTCAATTGTTTTTACTATATATAATTCATTAAAAAGAAAAAAGATATTGTCTATTGGTTTAATAGTAATAGTATTAGTAAGTATTTCTAGATTTGCTTTAGGTGTACATTATCCAAGTGATGTAATAGTTGGTTCATTATTTGGCTGTTTAATAGTTTATGTATTAGCTTATTTGGATAAAAAGATAGATAAAAAAATAATGTATATATTATTAGGTTTATATGCTTTAATAGGTGTATTTTTTTGTACATCAAATGATTATTATTCAACATTAGGTTTATATATTGGTTTTGTGTTTGGTGAACTTTTTGAAGAGAAGTTTGTTAATTTTAAAAATACAAATAATTTACTTAAAGGTATAATAAGAACACTATTAGGTGGTTTATTATTTATTGGTATAAGTTATGTATTGAAATTGCCTTTTGATAAAGAAGTTTTAGAGGCACATAATAATTTTGCATATTTCTATAGAGTATTTAGATATGGTTTTACTTGTTTTATTGTTATTGGAGTATATCCAATATTATTTAAATACAATTTATTAAAATCAAAAGATTAATAAGGAGTAGAAATGAAAAAAGAATTACTGACATATAGATCATATAATGATTTAGCTGATATCAAAGCTAAGATGTTTATACCAGATAATAAACCTATTGCCATCTTACAAATAGCTCATGGTATGGTGGAGTTTTTTGATCGATATGAAGATTTTGCGAATTATTTATGTTTAAAAGGTTTTCTAGTAGTAGGTAATGATCACTTAGGACATGGCGATTCTGTTAATAGTAAAGATGAGTGGGGTTATTTTGGTGAAGATGGAAATAAAACTTTGATTGAAGATATGTATAAACTAACTTCTTTAACAAAACAAAAATATCCTGATATCCCATATTTCTTATTAGGTCATTCCATGGGTTCTTTCTATGCAAGACAATATCTATTTGAATATGGTTCAAACTTAAATGGAGCTATTATTATGGGCACGGGTTTAGAAGACTTAATGGTAGTTAAAGCAGGAATGTTTATGTGTAGTTTATTAGCTAAGTTTAAAGGGTGGAAGTATCGTAGTAGCTTTGTGAATAATATCGCTTTTGGCTCATACAATAAGAAATTTGAACCATCACGTACTAAAATGGATTGGCTTAGTAAAGATGAGAATATTGTCGATTGGTATATAAATGAGCCAAGATGTACATTTATGTTTACATTAAATGGTTACTACAATATGTTTAAAGGCATTTCTAGACTCCATGATAAGTCTTTATTGAATAATGTTCCAAAGGATTTACCAATATTATTTGTATCAGGTAAGGATGATCCTGTAGGTACTTTTGGTAAGGAAGTAGAGAAATCTGCAAATACCTTAAAAGATGTTGGAGTTAAAAATATTGACATTAAATTATACGAAAATGATAGACATGAGATCTTAAATGAGCTAGATAGACAAGTTGTTTATGAAGATATATATAATTGGTTAATTTCTAAGATAAATTAGTGAATTTTAAAGAATTTATCACAATTAACTATGATAAAATTAAGATAGATAAATTGGAGGAAGAAACCGGAAGAGACTTCTTAAATGAAGCACCGAAGGGGATTAGAAACTCTCAGGTAAAAGGACCGGTTTTGGACAATACTCTGGAGAGCAATATTGCACCAAAGAAGCAATCCCTATGGAGAATCTTTCAGGTAAACAAACAGAGATAGGAGTTTTTCCTACCTCTTTTAAATAAATAAAGAAGGAGACAGATAATATGGAATTAAAAACACCTTTATATGAGGAACATGAAAAACTAGGTGGTAAGATTGTACCTTTTGCGGGTTACTTATTGCCAGTTCAATATGAAGGAGTAATTGCTGAACATATGTGTGTTAGAAATGATGTGGGACTTTTTGATGTTTCACATATGGGTGAAATTACTTTAAAAGGAAAAGGTGCACTAGCAAGTTTGAATCATCTACTCACAAATGATTTCACAAAGATGTCTAATGGTAAGGTTAGATATTCTATTATGTGCTATGAAGATGGTGGAGTAGTAGATGATTTATTAGTTTATAAGTTTTCTGATGAAGATTATTACATTGTGGTTAATGCTTCTAATAGACATAAAGATTTTGAGCATATGAAGAATAATATTCTTGAGGATACTATTATTGAAGATATTTCTGATAGTGTTGCTCAGGTTGCTTTACAAGGTCCTAAGGCAAGAGATTTAATGTTGAAATTATTGAAAGAAGATGATCTTCCTGAAAAGTATTATACTGCTAAAAAAGATGTGGATATTTGTGGTATGAATTGTTTAATTTCTTATACTGGTTATACAGGTGAGGCTGGTTATGAAATATATACTGATAATGAAAATGCTTCAAAGTTATGGAATCTATTATTAGAAACAGGTAAGCAGTTTAATATTAAACCATGTGGTTTAGGCGCAAGAGATACACTGAGATTAGAAGCTTCTATGCCTTTATATGGACATGAAATGGATGAGACTATTACACCACTAGAAACAGGTTTAGATTTTGGTGTAAAGATGAATAAAGATGATTTCATAGGTAAGAAAGCTTTAATAGAAAAAGGTGAGCCTTCAATATGTAGAGTAGGTTTAGAAATAATAGATAAGGGTGTACTTAGAGAACATCAAGATATCTATGTAGGTGATGAAAAGATTGGTCATACTACAAGTGGCACTTTCTCACCTTTATTCAAGACATCGATTGCTATGGCTTTAATAGATAAGAAGTATAGTGAAATAGGTAATGTTGTGCAAGTAGATGTAAGAGGAAGAAGATTGAAGGCAAAAATAGTTGAAATGCCTTTCTATAAAAGGAATTATTAAACAATAGGAGGAAATAATAATATGTTTAAAAATCCAGAAGAATTAAAGTATTCTAAGACTCATGAATGGGTAAAAGATGAAAATGGTGTATATGTAATTGGTTTAACTGATTATGCACAAGATGCTCTTGGAGATATTGTATTTGTGAATTTACCAAGCGTTGGCGATGAAGTCAAAGCATCGCAAGCATTTGGTGATGTTGAATCAGTTAAGGCTGTAAGTGATGTTTTTTCACCAGTTACAGGTACAGTTGTAGAAGTTAATGAAGAAATATTAGATAATCCTGCATTAGTTAATGAAGATTGCTATGCTACTTGGTTAATAAAAGTAGAAAATGTTACTGAAAGTGAAGAATTATTAGATCATTTAGCTTACCAAGAAGAATGTGAAAGGCAGGGATAAGATGTCTAAATATATTCCTGATACCAATTTAGAACAGGAAGCAATGTTGAAACAGATAGGTCTTAATAGTTTTGATGATCTGTATTCAATGGTTCCTGAAAGTGTAAGATTAAAAGATTTAAATATTCCTGAAGGTATCAGTGAGATGCAAGTAGTTGATACAATGAAAGCTATTGCTGATAAAAATGTAGTATATAATTCTATTTTTAGAGGAGCTGGTGCATATAAGCATTATATTCCGTCAATTGTTAAAACAATAACTTCAAAAGAAGAGTTTTTGACTGCTTATACACCTTATCAAGCTGAAATAAGTCAAGGTGTATTACAATCTATTTTTGAATATCAAACACAGATTTGTGAATTAACAGGTTTGGATGTTTCTAATGCTTCAGTTTATGATGGAGCTGTTGCTGCAGCTGAAGCAATTTTTATGTGTCTAGAAAGAAATAAAAACGAAGTAATAGTTTCTAATACAATCAATCCTGAAACACTACAAGTTATTAAGACATATTGTGAATCTCGAGATGTTAAATTAGTAGTTGTTGAAGATAATAACTATAAGACTGATAAAAAAGCAATAGCTGATGTGATTAATGAATCAACTGCTTGTGTTTTAGTTCAATCTCCTAATTATTATGGAGTAATTGAAGATGTTGAAGAACTTTGTAAATTAGCTCATGATAGTAAATCTAGAATGATTCAAGTTGTTAATCCTATATCACTAGGAATATTAAAAACTCCTGGGGAAATGGATGTTGATATTGCTGTAGGAGAAGGGCAACCATTAGGTCTTCCTATTGGTTTTGGTGGACCATATCTTGGATTTATGACTTGTAAGAAGGATTTAATGAGAAGACTTCCTGGTAGAATTGTTGGTCAAACTAGTGATCATAATGGTAATAGAGCATTTGTCTTAACTTTGCAAGCTCGTGAGCAACACATCAGAAGAGAAAAAGCATCAAGTAATATTTGTTCAAATGAAGCATTATGTGCAATGACTGCTTCTGTATATATGGCAGCTCTAGGTCCTAATGGCTTAAGAAAAGTAGCTATAAATAGTTTATCTAATGCTCACTATTTAGCTGAACAATTAAACGCTCTTGGTTTTGAATTAGCTTATAAAGATGAATTCTTTAATGAATTTTTAACTACTAGTAAGATTGATCCTAAAACTCTTGAAACAAAATTAGCTGATAAAGGTATTTTAATGGGTCTAATAGTTGAAGATAAGATTTTATGGGCTTGTACAGAATTAAATACTAAAGAGAAGATAGATGAACTAATAGAAACAATCAAGGAGGTGTGTTAATGAAACTTTTATTTGAAAGAAGTGTAAATGGACGTCAACTTGATTTGATAAGTGAATTAAGTGTTAAAGAATATAAACTTGATTCAAAATTATTAAGAAATAGTAAGTTAAGACTTCCAGAAATGTCTGAAGTAGATTTATCAAGACATTATACTGAATTTGCGAAACAAACTCATGGAGTTAATGATGGTTTTTATCCTTTGGGTTCTTGTACAATGAAGTATAATCCTCGAATTGATGAAGAAGTTGCATCATTTGAAAAGTTTACACAAATTCACCCATTGCAACCTCTTGAAACGATTCAAGGATGTATGGAAGTAATTAAAAAGGCTGAAGAATTACTTTGTGAAATTACAGGAATGAATGCGATGAGTTTTCAACCTGCTGCAGGTGCTCATGGAGAATACTTAGGTTTATTATTAATCAGAAAGTATCACCAAGAAAGAAATGACCATGAAAGAATTAATATCATTGTTCCAGACTCAGCACATGGTACTAATCCCGCAAGTGCGACAATGGCTGGTTTTAATGTTATTAATGTAGCATCTAATGAAAATGGTGGTGTTGATCTAGATGAACTTAAAAAGGTAGTTGGAAAAGATACTGCTGGTTTAATGCTTACAAATCCAAATACTTTAGGATTATTTGATCCAAATATTTTAGAAATAACAAAAATTATTCATGAAGCTGGTGGTTTGTGTTATTACGATGGCGCGAATATGAATGCCATAATGGGCAGAGTACGTCCTGGCGATATGGGATTTGATTGTATCCACTTAAATCTACATAAGACATTCTCAACTCCTCATGGAGGTGGTGGTCCAGGTTCAGGCCCAGTAGGCTGTAAAGATTTCTTAAAAGAATATTTACCTATGCATATGGTAGATGAAAAAGAAGGTAAATATGTATTTAAGAATCCTAGTAATTCAATTGGACAAGTTAGAAGCTACTATGGCAATTTCTTGGTTGTAATAAAAGCTTTAACTTATATTCTAAGTTTAGGCAAACAAGGTTTAAGAAACGCTAGTGAAAAAGCTGTGTTGAATGCTAATTATATGGCTCACAGATTAAAAGAAAGCTATACACTTCCATACGATAGTACTTGTATGCATGAATTTGTTTTGAGCTTAGAAGATTTAAAGAAACAAACTGGTGTAAGTGCTATGGATATTGCTAAAGCATCTTTAGATTATGGTATTCATCCTCCTACAATGTACTTCCCATTAATAGTACATGAAGCATTGATGTTTGAACCTGCAGAAACAGAAAGCAGACAAGCAATTGATGAAGCTGTAGATATTTATTTGGAATTATATAAGAAAGCATTTGAAGACCCTGAATACTTACATAGTGCACCACATAATTGTTTAATTGGCAGACCAGATGAAACTTCTGCTGCAAGAAATCCAATATTGAAATACGAATTTAATGATTAATAAATTATTTGTGTTTAAGTCTGATTCATATTATCCATATCACAATCAGGCTATAGAAGAATATTTATTAAATAGTGTTGATTCAGACAGTGTTATCCTTTATTTATGGCAGAATAATAACACTGTCTTTATTGGTAAGAATCAAAACTCTATGAATGAGTGCAATCTTAATCAATTACATAAAGATGGAGGCTACCTTGCAAGAAGAATATCTGGAGGTGGTGCAGTATACCATGATTTAGGAAATTTAAATTTTACTTTTGTTTCAAGTAATGAAAATTATGATTTAGATAAACAAAATGAAGTGATATTACAATGTTTAAGATCTTTGGAGATAGATGCATATAAAAGCGGTAGAAATGATTTATTGATTGATGGAAAGAAGTTTTCTGGTCATGCATATTATAAGGGTAAGGAAAATAGCTTTCATCATGGAACTTTAATGATTGAAGTTGATCAAGAAAAACTAAAAAAATATTTAAATGTTTCATTATTAAAACTAAATTCTAAGAATGTTAAATCTGTTAAATCAAGAGTTACTAATTTAATATTCTATAATGAATCGATAACTATAGAATCATTGTGTGATAGTTTAATAGAATCTTTTGGTAAGGTATATAATCGTGAACCTATTATTTTAGATGAAAATGATTTTGATCATGATTTATTATCGATGTATGAAGAGAAATATTCTAGTTATAACTGGAAGCATTTAAATGAAAAAGAATATGATCATCAAGTTGAAGATCGCTTTGATTGGGGAACAGTGAAATTAGAATATAGTTTATTTAATGACAAAATTGAAGATTTAAGTATTTATACTGATAGTTTAGATACAGAATTAATAGATATTATACCTATAAAAATGATTGGTAAGAATCCTGATGATTTATTATATGATAGTGAAGTTGAAAAAGATATTGTGAATTTATTAAAGGGGGATATCAAATGAAATATGATGTGATAGTTATAGGTGCAGGACCAGGTGGATATACTGCAGCTAATAAAGCTGCTAAACATGGTTTAAATGTTTTATTAATTGAAAAAGATAAAGTTGGTGGCACATGTTTAAATAGAGGATGTATACCAATGAAATCTATAATAGAATCTGCAAGAGTTTATAATACTTCTTTGCAGAGTGAATTATATGGCATTAAAAATGATAATGTCTCATTTGATTATTCTTTAATAAATAGCAGAAGAGATGATGTTGTTAAGACGTTAAGAGAAGGAGTTGAAAAGTCATTAAAATCAAATAAGGTTGATGTAGTATATGGAGTAGCTAAAATTGTTTCTAAGAATATTGTTGAATGTGATAACAATCAATATGAAACAACAAACATTATTATCGCAACCGGTTCTGTAGTTTCAATTCCTCCAATTGAAGGTATAGAATATGCAATCACATCAAACGAAGTATTAGAAACTGATTATAAGCTCCCTGAATCCGTTGTGATTATTGGTGGAGGAGTTATTGGTGTTGAAATAGCAAGTGCACTAAATAGTTTTGGAAGTAAAATAACTATTCTAGAAATGGCAAATAGTCTTATACCAACTATGGATAAAGAAGTTGGGCAAAGATTAAATATGTTTTTTAAGAAAAAGGGTATTGATGTTAATTGTTTAGCATCTGTAAAAGCAATTAAGAAAGATAATGAGAATAGAATTGTTGAATATGATGATTCTAAAGGAGAAAGAAAACAGATAGTTTGTAAACAAGTTATTGTTGCTACAGGTAGAAGAGCTAATATAGATAATTTAGTTGATGAAAATGTTGGTTTAGAAATAAATAGAGGTATAGTTGCTGATGAAAATGGCAAAACAAATATTGATAATATTTATGTTATAGGTGATGCAAAGGCCAATAATATTCAATTAGCTCATGTTGCAGAAGCACAAGGAGAAAATATAATAGATATTATTTTAAATAAACCTTTAAGTAATGATATGAATATTATTCCTAGTGGTATATATACTGATCCAGAAATAGCTTTTGTAGGTATTAGAGAAGATGATTTAAAGCAAAACAATATTTCTTATGAAAGTAAAAAATACTTAACTGGTGCTAATGGTAAATGTTTAATAGAGAATAGTGAAAGTGGTTTTGTGAAGGTATGTACAGTTGATGGTGTGATAGTATCAGGAACGATAATTGCACCACATGCTACTGAATTAATAGGTGAGTTATCAATAGCTATAGAAAAAAAGATGAGTTTGAAACAATTTAGTGAAGTTGTTCATCCTCATCCTACTATATCGGAAATGTTGTGGCATGTTACAAAAGAATAAAGGTAAGAGAAACTCTTACCTTTCATTTATATGTTCAATTCCTTGATAGATAATATTATAGACATGATCATCATCTAATGAATAATATATAGTTTTTCCATCTCTTCTATTTTTAACAAGTTTAGAATTCTTTAATAATCTTAATTGATGGGATATAGCTGATTGATTCATATTTAATAGACTTGCTATTTCAGAAACACTTCTTTCATTTTCTATTAGACAATATAGAATTCTAATTCTAGTAGAATCTGAGAAGTTTTTAAATAGTTCTGCTACATCAAATAATGTATTTTCATTTTTTTTCTTATTCATATATTTTTTACCTTTAATGCTCTCATTGCATTTATTACAGCTATAACCATGACACCTACATCTGCAAAAATAGCTAACCACATATCAGTAATACCAAATGCAGATAAGATTAAGACTATTATTTTTACTCCGATAGCAAAATAAATATTTTCATAGACAATACGCATACATTTTTTAGCAATTCTAATAGCTTTAGATATTTTTAAAGGATCATCATCCATTAATACTACATCAGCAGCTTCAATTGCGGCATCTGATCCTAAAGAACCCATAGCAATTCCTACATCTGCTAAAGATAATACAGGAGCATCATTAATTCCATCTCCTACAAAAGCTAAAGTTTCATTTTCATCTTTCATCTTTAATAATTCTTCAAGTTTACTAACCTTATCCTGTGGTAGTAGATTTGCATAGACTTGATCAATATTTAATGTATTTCCAACATTACTCGCAATACTTTCTTCATCACCTGTAAGCATGATAGTCTTTTTAATGCCATCACTTTTTAATTGCTCAATAGCTTGTTTAGAATTTTGTTTAATTTGATCTCCAATATGAATATGACCTTTATATTTACCATCTATCGCAAGATGTACTATAGTACCTGTTTCATGGCAATGAACTACTTCAATATTATTGTCTTCAATTAATTTTTCATTACCTGTAAGCACTTTTTTGCCGTCTATAATAGCTTCAATACCTTTTCCAGGTATCTCTTTTATTGAATCTATTCTGTTTTTATCAATTTTTTTTCCATATTCTTTTATGATTGATTTTCCAATAGGGTGATTAGAATATGCTTCCGCATGAGCTGCATATTCTAATAATTCATCTTTAGAAAAATCACTATTATGAATTGTAGTAACTTCAAAGATTCCTAAAGTTACTGTTCCTGTTTTATCAAATGCGACATATTTAGTCTTGGCAAGTTGTTCAAGATAATTAGAACCTTTTATAAGTATACCTTGATTACTAGCACCACCAATTCCCGCAAAGAAACTCAAAGGAATAGATATTACTAGAGCACATGGACAAGATATTACTAGAAATGTAAGAGCTCTATATATCCATGAAGTGAATTGCAATGGACCATTTTGAATAAATCTTATATATAAAGGAGGAATGATAGCTAAAGCTATTGCGCTATACACTACTGCAGGGGTGTAATATTTCGCAAATTTTGTAATAAAATCTTCTGATTTAGCTTTATTATTTGTAGCATTCTCAATTAAATCTAAGACTTTAGATACTGTTGAATCTTCAAAAGCTTTACTTGTTTTTACTTTAATAGGTGAAGTCATATTTATACAACCACTAATAACTTCATCATTAATACCTACATCTCTAGGCTTAGATTCACCAGTTAAAGCACTAGTGTTTAAGGAAGTTTGTCCATCTATAACAAAACCATCAATTGGTATTTTTTCTCCTACTTTAACAATAATCACATCACCAATGCTTACATCATCTGGATCAACTTGAATAATCTCTCCATCTTTTTCAATATTGGCATATTCTGGTCTGATATCCATTAAATTAGCAATATTTTTTCTAGATCTACCAATTGCATATGATTGAAACCATTCACCAATTTGATAGAAAAACATAACCTCAACACCTTCGTGATATTCTTTCATAGCTAAAGCACCAATAGTCGCAATAGCCATTAAAAAGTTTTCATCAAAAGATTGTCTATTCTTAATACTTAAAAATGCTTTATATAAAATATCATAACCTAGTATTAAATAGGGTATTAAATACATACACAACATTATTAATTCATTATCATTCTCTAAAAAATGAATAAGGATTAATAATATTATCCCAACGATTATTCTAGTGAGATTTGTCTTTTGTTTTTTACTCATAGAAAGATCTCGCAATCACTTTCTACTTTTTTACAATTCTTTAATACTTCTTTCATTACTTCATCAACATTAGCTTCATCTTCAAATTCAACTTTCATTTTTAAAGTCATAAAGTTAACATTAGCTTTTTTAACACCATCAGTATTATTTGCAGCTTCTTCCATTTTATTTGCACAATTAGCGCAATCTACTTCAATATCATATGTCTTTTTCATTTTGCCTTCCTCCTAATGAATATATGAACATCTTTTCATATGTATTATAAGACTCTTTTTATATATTTTCAAGAGTGTTAGAATAATTATGTTATGAATATTTTAGATTACTTAAAATGGAGAGGGGATTTAAGCTTTAAAGTTGATCCTTTTAATGAAATAGATAATGCGATATTATGTTCTTTGTCATATGTTGATTTTGATAGTATTTTAAATGCTACAGATAGATTAAGCATTAAAGATTTAGCTGATTTATATCTTAAAAATAATGATATTAATGATAATCTTAAATCTATTACAATGTTACAAATAGGACCAGTTGTTTTAAGAATGATGTCTATGACTGATAGATTTAAGGATTGTTATGTCTATAATTACGTGTCTATCTTGCACGAACATACAACTGAACAATTTTCAGCTTTAATGGTAGATTTACCTGATAATACAACTGCTATTGTATTTAGGGGAACAGATGATTCAATTATTGGTTGGAAAGAAGATTTAATGCTTTCATATACTGACATTGTTTCTCAAGCTGATGCCTTAGAATATGTTAATAAGAATTGTAAGATTTTTAATAAATATCGTCTTTTAGGACATTCTAAAGGTGGTAATCTTGCGATATATGCTGCAGTTCATTGTTCAGATAGTATTAGAAATAGAATTATTCAAGTTATTTCAAATGATGGACCTGGCTTAAGACCAGATTCATATCCTAAAGAAAATTATGAAAAACTAAAAGATAAATATTATTTACTAGTTCCTGAAAAGGATGCTGTAGGAGTCATCTATGAGATGGCAAACAATAAGAAAGTAGTTAATTGTTCAAGTAATAGTATTATTAATTGTCATTTTTTAATGTCATGGAATGTTGATGTTAATAAGTTTGAGAAAGCAGATAGTATTAAATATGAAACAGATTTAAGCAGAAAAGTTCTCTTACAAATATTAGAACAGACTAAACCTGAAGAGAGGAAAGTCTTTGTGGATGAATTATTTGAAATACTAGAAGAATCAAATATTACAAATCTATCACAAATATCTTCTGAAGGTTTATCATTACTATTAAAAACAATTAGAACATTGTCACAAATGGATGAAATAGCTAAAAAAACAGCTTCAACAATTTTTAATATCTTAACTAATAATTTAAGTAGTGATTTGTTTAAGGCATTAAAAAGGAAAACTAGTGATTTAAATGATAATGTGGATTCATTAATACTAGAATATAAAAATAAATTAAATAAAAGAAACGATTAATCGTTTCTTTTAACATCCTTTACCATTAATTGAGCAAGCTTCACCATTTTGTTCATAAACTGGTTGTTTTCCCATATCTTTTAGATAAGATTCCCAGTCTGTGAATACTTCACCATCTTGTTTAACAATAGCAGGTAAGCCAATATCGCCAATTGCTTTTAAACGATCAAATATAGGGTTGTGATCACGCATATCTAAGAAAACTTTAAGATTTCTTAATGAAGCATTAATATCAATAAATTCATATTCAACTTCATATAAATCAAAGTTTTTCTTACAAGCTACACAATCAGGACACATTTCACTTCCATAAATTTTAAGCATTTTGTTTACCTCTTATCATTAGTATAACAATTTCCTAAAAAAATATAATAAAGATGCTTCTAAAAAATATAGATAATATAGTAAAATTATATAGTTGAAAGAGGTAACCTTATGGGCGATAGATTTGATGGAAAATATTTAAAAGACATTGATTCGATGCATTTTATTATGCCTTTTTTATTTCCGAATAGATGTGATAATCAAGCGTTCTTCTCTTTTCAAATTGATTTAACTAATTTAAAAGAGTTTATTAATAAAAAGAATAGCACTAATCCTGATTACAAATACAATATGTATCAATGTATAGTTACAGCTGTCTTAAAAACGATAACTTTACGTTCTAAATTATCAATGTTTATACATGATCGTAGGATGTATAAAAGAAATGAAGTTACAGCTGCTTTCACTGTTAAACAAGAATTTGTGGATGATGGTGGAGAAGTATTGTGTTTTATACATTCTAAACCTGAATGGAATATCGATGATGTACATAATGAAATGAAAAGACAATTATTGAAACTTAAACAAAAAGGCTATGTGGATGAATCAACTGGCTTTATGGATAAGTTCAACAAATTACCTAAGTTTATATCTAGACCAATACTACGATTTGTATGTTGGTTAGAAAAGATCGGTAAGATTCCTAGAGCTTTAATTGAAACAGATCCATATCATGCATCTGTGGTATTAGCTAATCTTGGTTCTATTGGTCTTCCTGAAGGATTTCATCATTTAACTAATTGGGGTACAACATCAATGTTTGTAGTGGTAGGGCAGTCAAAAAGATTACCATTCTATGAAGATGATCAAATTATATTTAAAGATGCAGTTAGACTTGGCTTTACAGTTGATGAGAGAATATCTGATGGTTATTATTTCTCTAAGTCAATGAAGATGTTGCAACTATTCTTGGAAAATCCAGACTTGTTAGATAAACCATTAAATGAAAAACTATCAGATGAGTTATGGGCTAAAATTAATATGCGATAATTAAATACCTATATAGGTATTTTTTTCTGTAATAATCATATCTAGTTTAATATCGTTATTATCATTTTCTATTCCATTAACTTTTTGAATATCAAATGCTACACCAATCTTTTTAGCTTTAATATCTTTTAAGAAATAATCATAATACCCTTTACCATATCCTATACGATATAGTCTTTCATCAAAAGCCACAATAGGTACTATGACATAGTCTAAATATTTTTTCTCTACTTTTATTGCTTCATCTAAATCAGGTTCATAAATACCATAATAATTTAAACTAAAACTATTATTAATAGGTAAATATGTATCCATTTCAATATCATGATATATTACCGGATATGATACATAATTATTAAAATTAAATACTCTAATATCTACTTCAGTTTTAAAAGGGTAGTATGACATAATATTTCCTTTTAAATTTAAAGAAAACAATTTATCACAAATTATTTTAGAATATTCTTTTCTTTCCTCATCACTTAGTTTATTTCTAGTAATTAAACTAAGTTTTCTTTGCCTAATCTTATCCATATTACCTCAATGAATATATACAACCACAATAGTTTTGACAATAAAGATTAATATCTTTATTCATTTTTTCATTTATTGTAATGCCATCAGCTTTTTTAAAATCGGCATACAAATATTTTACATCAGGATATTCTAACTGAAGCTTTTCACCAATTTCATTTATCCAATCTGCATTTTTTCTTCTTGAAATAGACATGATAGTAGTACAATATTCATATTTATGTTTACTTGCATATGCAAAAGCTTCCTTCATTCTTGTTTCATAACACAAGTAACATCTTTTGCCTCCTTCAGGTTCATCCTTATAAATACTAATAATTTCATTAAAAGCATCATTATCGTATTTAGGAATAATTATTTTTATTGAATCATCATCAAGCATTTTTAAATATGATTTAACTGCTTCTAGTCTTTTATTATATTCTTCATAAGGATAAATATTAGAATTTGCATAATAGATAGTTATATTAAAATATTTTCTTAAGTATATTAAAGGATAAACGCTACATACTCCACAACATACATGAAGCAGTAGCGTTGGTTTTCTTTTTAAGCTTTGTATTTGTTTTATATGTTTCTGATAGTTAGTCATTTTATTTAGCTACATAATATTTTTTAAATTGGATTGATAATTCTGTGATATCGTCAAATTGTTCAGCACCTTCATAGAATTTATCAACATCTTGTTTAATAATGGTACATAATGACTCACAATCTGCGTTGATATTATTGTTTGCGCATTCTAGAAGTCTATCATCTCCATATAGTTGTTTATCTAGGTTTGTTGCTTCAACAACACCATCAGTATATAGGAATATTTCATCACCTGGATATAAAGTTAGAGTTTGTTGTTTATAAACAATGCTATTCATGCCAGCTAAGACAAAACCTGCAGGTCCAGTTAAATATTCAAACTTGCCATCTTTTCTTCTTATTAGAGGTCTATTATGTCCAGCATTGGCATATTGTAATTCACCAGTTTCTAGATTTAAGAAACCCATCCAAGCTGTAACAAACATATCTGCTTCATTACCTTCACATAATTGGAAATTAGCGTTTGTAAAGATATCAGCAACAGAAATATTGTTTTCTGCATATGTCTTAAGTAAAGTTTTTGATCTCATCATGAATAATGATGCAGGTATTCCTTTTCCAGCAACATCAGCTACTAAAAATACTATAGTTTTATCATCAACCATATAGAAATCATAGAAGTCACCACCAACTTGTTTTGCAGGATCCATCAAAGCATAAATATCAAATTCATCTCTTTCTGGGAAAGCAGGGAAGTGAGAAGGTAAAGCAGACTCTTGAATCTCTTTAGCATATTTAAGTTCGCTATCAATACGAGCATTAGCTTCCGCAATAAAGTGTTTTAAAGAATCAACAGTTGTATTAATACCATCAGATAAAGATGTAAACTCTCTACTTGTTTTAACATCAACAACAGTATCTAAATGTCCTTCAGTTATTTTGTTTAATGACTTATTTATAGATTGTATATTATTAACAATTAAGAATTTAATAATAAAGTAAATCAACACAAATAATGCACCAAAGATAATCATCAATAAGAACTGTGTTAAATAAGTTGATAAGTTTTTAGAGAAATCAGCTTCACTTGCAGGATATATTGCATAGATTGTATATCCTTCAACTTTTTTAAACATATAATAATAATTTTCATTATTTATCAAAGCATTATAAACAGTTTCTTCTTTTGTATCATTTGGGTTTAAATTAATATCTGCATCTTCGCTGTTGACGCTTTCATCAAAAGAAGATGAAACGATATTTCCTTGTGCATCTAATACGAAGATATTACCTGTTTCACCTATATGTCTAAAGTTGGCAATACTAGAAAGCCTAGATTCCATGATTTGATAGAATTGTTTTTCATCATATGCGATTTGCACAAAACCATCATGTAAAGAAACACCTGAATATTTACGATAAGTTTCATCATCAAATGTAGTAGGTCTAAAATCTTGAACATATTCTTCTTTATCTTCAAGTAGACATAAGAATTCTGCAGATTGACTACCAGAACGCATATCAAAATTGATATATTCAGGTTCGCTTGAAGCATAGATTATTCCATCATTTCCAACAATATTAACCTCTGCAATATCAAATCTATCCTTCATTTCAATGAGATCACTATCAGGTCTAGAATTAAGTTCAGTTGCGATAACTCTATTAATTCTTAGTAGAGTTTCATCAGATTGTGCTTTTAAATCATTCACAACATCTTGAATATTAAGTTTTAATAAATCACGAGTTGAAGATGTTGAGATTTGATTTTGAATTAAATATCCAAATATTGAAGTAATAATAAAGCTTCCTACAACAATCCACAATAAACTAGTTTGGAATTGTGTAGATAGTGAATGCTCTTTATAATTTTTATCATGATCATTTGCCTTTTCAAAAGTTTGTAACAGATAGATAGAAAAGGTTATTACAAAGGCATTAACAAGTACCATTGGAATTGTACACATTTGTACATAGTCAAATGCACGCTTAATGTCATTCATATTAGTTATGAAGATCATAAGCATATGTATAACTTCAACTATTGTCGCAATAACTAAACCTTGAGACCAATTGACCATTCTATCGTTGTGTAAATACTTCTTTAAGAAAGCGCCAATAAAGCCTGCTAAGATTGTTGATATCGTACAAGCGACTCTAGTATAATAGCCAGAGCCCCAATAAACCGCAAACCATCTTTCGATACCACCAATTAATCCGGCAATAATACCAGCTTCAGGTCCAAATATTAAAGCTGCACATAGTGGTCCGGAATCTCTTATATTGATGATAGCTCCATTGTATGGAACACCATATTCTGTACCAATGATTGCGATTATACCAAAAATAATACCCGCAATGATTTGTCTTTTTAAATAAGAATATTCTTGAAACTTCTTTGATTTAAAAAGATAGAAAACTACTACACTTACTGTGATTGGGATTAAAGATATAGCTAACAATGATAAAATAGGGTTCATAATTAAAAATAACAGTGTTTACTTTCTAAATTAATTATATATTAATTATTCGTTTGTGATAAACATACTGTCACCAAAAGAAAAGAAACGGTATTTTTCCTTAATAGCGACATTATAAGCGTTTAGAATCATTTCTTTTGAAGAAAATGCACTAATCATCATAATTAGTGTAGATTTTGGCAAGTGGAAGTTTGTTATTTGACAATCTATAGCTTTAAATTCATATGGTGGATAAATAAAAATATTAGTTTCACCTGAACATGGTCTAAACTCATTATATTTGCTCATAATTGTTTCAAGTGTTCTAGTAGTTGTAGTTCCTATAGCAATTATTCTTCTATTTTCTTTTTTCGCTAAATTTAATCTTTCTGCAGTATACTCATCCATGGTATAGAACTCATAATGCATATGATGATTTTCAATGTCATCTTCTTTAACAGGTTTAAAAGTACCTAAGCCTACATGAAGGGTTATATCTAAGATTTCTATTCCTTTTTCTTTAATCTTTTCAATTAATTCATCGCTAAAATGTAATCCAGCAGTAGGACATGCTGCAGAACCATTGATGCTGGCATAGACATTGTTGTAGCGATCTTTATCAGTTAGTTTTTCATGAATATATGGTGGGGTAGGCATCATTCCAACTTCATTTAAAATTTCTAGAAATATACCTTCATAATTCATTTTAAATACTCTTATTCCTTCATCTTTTCTTTCAATACATGTTGCCGATAACTTATCAGAAAAGATAATTGTTGTATTAACTTTTATGGCTTTCGCATTACCACAAAGACATTCACAAATATCATCTTGTATCTTTAATATTAATACTTCTACCTTTGCCCCAGTATCTTTTTTAACACCATATAATCTTGCAGGAATAACTTTTGAATTATTTCTAACTAAAACATCTGTTGGTTTTAAATAATCGATAATATCAAAAAAATGTTTATGTTCAATTTCTCCAGTATTTTTATGCAATACTAAAAGTCTTGATTCATCTCTTTTATCGACTGGATGTTGAGCAATTAATTCTTCAGGTAAATCAAAATCAAATTCAGAAAGTTTCATTAAAAACCTCTTTCATCAAAATTAGATTTTTCTAAAAAATCTTTTTTAAACTCTACAAATCTATCTTCTTTTATAGCTAATCTAATATCTTCCATTAGTTTTATTAAGAATCTAAGATTATGAATTGACATTAATCTATTACCTAATCCTTCATTTGCACGATATAAGTGATTTAAATAAGCTTTTGTATAGTTTTTGCAACATTCACAATCACAATTTGGATCTAATGGTGAGAAATCATCTTTATATATATTTTTTCTTATTGTTATTCTTCCTTGAGAGGTCATTAAAGTGCCATGTCTTGCGATTCTTGTAGGAAGAACACAATCAAACATATCGACACCTCTTTCAACAGCTTCCAAAATATCATTTACAGCACCAATACCCATTTCATATCTTGGCTTATCTTCTGGCAAATATGGAAGAGTATAGTCTAACATTTCATAGTGTGTCTTTTTATCTTCACCAACTGATGTGCCACCAATTGAATAGCCATCAAAATTCATTTTGACTAATTCTTGTGCGCAATATTTTCTTAAATCAGGATATTCACTTCCTTGAACTACTCCAAAAAGAGCTTGGTTTTTTCTAGTGTGCGCATCTTTACCTCTTTTAGCCCAACGAAGAGTTCTATCTACAGAATCTTTTGTATATTCATAACTGCTAGGATAAGGAATACATTCATCAAAAGAAATCGCAATATCAGAACCTATTGCTTCTTGAATATGAATAGAGTCTTCAGGTGACATAAATAATTTAGAACCATCTAAATGTGATTTAAAAGAAACACCTTCTTCAGATATCTTTCGATTATCAGCTAAAGAGAATACTTGAAAACCTCCAGAATCAGTTAGAATTGGACCATCATAATTCATAAAATTATGAATGCCGCCAGCCTTTTTTAAAACTTCACTTCCAGGTCTTAACCATAAATGATAAGTATTCGAAAGGATAATAGATGCACCAATATTTTTAATATCTTGAGGATCTAAAAATTTAACAGTAGCTTGCGTACCTACAGGCATAAACACAGGTGTTTCAACAAGCTTACCAAAAACATTTAGTAAGCCAAGTCTAGCATTACTATTTTTATCCTTATGCACTAGTTCATACTTAAATTCATCAGTTTTCATCCCTATTATCATAACATATACATGTTATACTAAAGTTATGAAATCAAAAGAACTTAAAACATATAATCTTCCTAAAGACGATTTATTAATAAGCAGTATTGATGCTAAACCAGGCTTTTTATTTCTATTACTTACAATATTTGGAATATTGTTGTTGTTTTTTGAAAGCTTTAGATTATATGGAGTTAGTATTTTAGTAATTACTTTAATCACTTATTTATATTTACCTAAAGTCACTCTAATGGAATTTTTTCAAGATTATTTAGTCTTATATAATAGAGCAGATAATAATACATGTGTACTTGTTTATTATGATGAAGTTGTATCTTGGAATTATACTTGGTCAGCAAATAGAGATTATTTGAATATTGAACTTCAAAATAGTCAAAAAGAAAGAATTGAAGCTTTTTCAAAGACGATCTTTGAATCAAATATGAATAGATTCTTAAAAGAAAAGAAAAAGAAGAATAAATGAAAATAGTTGCTATAGATTTTGAAACCGCAAATAAGTCTTTAGCTAGTGCTTGTGCATTAGGTATAACAATCTATGACGAAGGGGAAATAATAGATAATTTTGAATGGTATATTAAGCCTCATCATCGTTATAATTACTTCACAAATACTAGTATTCATGGCATAGACAAGACAGATGTAGAGAATGAAAATGAGTTTGTCTTTTTTTATGATGATTTAAAAGAATTATTAAAGGATAGTGTAATAATTGCTCATAATGCTGCTTTTGATATTTCAGTGCTAAATGAAGTATGTGATATCTATGGTTTAAATCATTTTGATAATTATTATTTAGATACAGTAAGTTTAGCTAGAAGAGTATATCCAGAATTAATTAATCATAAGCTCAATGTAGTTTGTGAATACTTAAATATTGATTTGTCACATCATAATGCCAAGTCAGATTCT
Organism: uncultured Erysipelotrichaceae bacterium; assembly: GCA_902795865.1. Lineage (GTDB taxonomy): Bacteria > Bacillota_I > Bacilli_A > Erysipelotrichales > Erysipelotrichaceae > Colivicinus. The sequence continues at coordinate 22,560 of CADBMV010000010.1, forward strand.
TTTGCCTGCTTAATGATTCTTTTAAAAGCTATGGAAGCATATGATATATATGATTTTGATAGTTTTTTACAAAAAATTGGTATAAAACTTAAACAGAATATGTAAAAATTTTCATAACTGTAAAAGTTTACAATAATAATATATTGTTTTATAATAGTCTTACGTTTTAATAATGAGGTATATTGATGAAAGAGTTTGAGAATAACGCATACTTTTGGCAAAAGGTTGACACTTTATATTCTTCAGGGGATTTTAAAGTAGTAAATAAACAAGGAACAGCTCATAAGGATTATCCATCTTTAACATATCCTTGTGATTTTGGTTATGTAAAAACTTTGGATAGCTCTAATGAAACACCTCTAGAAGTATTTAAGAGTAAAAATGGAAGTAGGGTTGATGCTATTGCATTATGTGCTGATATTATTAATAAGCGATTTGAGGTTAAAGTTTTAGTTGGTCTAGATAATCAACAATGTGAAGAAGTACTTCATTTTTTAAATTGCACTGATTATCAAAAATCAGTTTTAATACAAAGAGGAAAACAAATCCCTAATTGGGCTGAAACAGAGTAGCATACGCTACTTTTTTATATTAAAATAAAGGAAATGGAAAAAAAGAAAGAATTTATTATTAATGTTGCTTATATTGCGATAATATGTGGACTAGTTTATTTTGGTATAAACTATCTTTTTGGTTTATTGGCACCATTTATTATAGGCTTCATATTTGCCTATTTCACAATGAAAATAACACACAACATATTTAAAAACACAGATAAGAAGTATCGCATTATTGCTTTAATACTTTTATATGTAGTGATTGCGGTATTGCTTTCTTTGCTTATTGCTTATGGTTTGAATAGATTCTCTGATTTTATTAAGACACTTCCAAATTTCTATAAGCATACAATGGAACCATATATATCGTCTTTAGAAACATCTTTAGATAATCTAGGTGCTTCTTTACCTGAGAGCATTAGAGAATCTTTAGGTGCTATAACTGATAATGTTTTTGATGCATTAAAATCATTATTAAGCAATATTGCTTCTGGTTTAGTATCTTTAACTACTAATTTTGTAAAATCGGCACCAGAAACATTAATTTCAATTTTTGTATCAATTATTTCTTCATTCTATTTTGTATTAGATTATGAGGATATAGCACATTGGTTTACTACTTCTATTCCTTCTAAAGCATTAAGTATTTTTTATGAAATCAAAGACTTTATTGAAAATGTTTTGTTAAAGATTCTTGGATCTTATGTAGCAATTATGGCTATTACTTTTGTTGAATTATTGATTGGTTTAACAATCTTTGGCATAGCTAATTCACCAATGTGGGCATTAATAATATCTGTACTAGATATTTTCCCAGTTCTAGGTGTAGGAACAGTATTAATACCTTGGGGTTTAAGTTCTTTAATAACAGGCAAGGTTTTATTAGGAATTGAAATATTAGTTTTATATTTTGTGATTGCGATTATAAGAAACATTATCGAACCACGTTTTGTAGGAACTAGTTTAGGTTTACATCCTCTAGCAACCCTAGCTTCAATGATAGTTGGTGTTAGACTATTTGGTGGTCTAGGAATGTTTGGTTTTCCTTTAACTCTATCATTCTTTATGAATAGAAATAAAAAAATGCAAAAATAAAGTATTTTATAAAGAATTAATATATAATAGGGGAATGTAAAAAAGATTCCTCTTTTTTATTAATAGCGATTATGAATTTACAAGTATTTATTGATTCATTTTGGAAGATCTTATTACCAGGATTAACAGTGTCTATACCATTAACTGTTATATCTTTTTCTTTAGCAATGGTTATTGCGATTATTACTGCTTTAATTCAATTTGCGAATATTAAAATATTAAAAGATCTTGCAAGATTCTATATTTGGTTTATAAGAGGAACACCATTGCTGGTGCAACTTTTCGTGGTGTTTTATGGTCTACCAAGTATTGGTATTACTATTCAAGCAATCCCAGCTGCTATTATTGTTTTCTCTATTAATGAAGGTGCTTATTGTGCAGAAACAATGCGTGGTGCACTTGAATCTATTCCTAAAGGACAATTAGAAGCAGGGTATTGTGTTGGTATGTCATATATTCAAACAATCTATCGAATTGTCTTACCACAAGCTTTAAGAGTTGCTTTCCCATCGTTATTTAATGCACTTATCAGTTTAGTTAAAGATACTTCTTTAGCTAGTAATATTACTGTGACAGAAATGATGATGCAGACAAGAATGATTAATGCGAAAGTTTATGAAGCTTTAACTTTGTATTTAGAAGTAGCTTTAATATATTTAATGTTTTCTACCATCTTAACTTATATTCAAAGATGGGGAGAAAAGAAACTAAGTTCATATGAGAAACACTAGGAGTTAATATGTTGCTGGAAGTAAAAAATATACATAAAACTTTTGATGATATGCACATCCTTAAAGGAATAGACTTAAGTGTTAATAAGGGTGATGTTATTGCGATAATTGGTCCTTCTGGTTCAGGAAAGACAACTTTTCTTCGTTGTTTAAATTTCTTAGCTATTGCTGATGAAGGGACAATGGTATTTGATGATAAGAAAATTAATTTTGCTGAAAAAGTATCTAAGAGTGATATTTCAGATATAAGAAAAAGAACAGCTTTTGTATTTCAAAACTACAATCTATTCTTTAACAAAACAGCATTACAGAATGTTACTGAAGGATTAATTGTAGCTAGAAAAGTAAATAAAGATGTAGCTAATAAAAAAGCTATGGCTTTATTAGAAAAAGTAGGTTTAGCTGATAGAGCAGATTATTATCCAAGTCAATTATCTGGTGGTCAACAACAAAGAGTTGCGATTGCTAGAGCATTAGCAACCGATCCTGAGATTATTTATTTTGATGAACCTACTAGTGCACTTGATCCAGAACTTATTGGCGAAGTATTAAATGTCATGAAACAACTAGCTAAAGAAGGCATGACAATGATTGTGGTTACACATGAGATGAATTTTGCTAAAGAAGTATCTTCAAGGACAATTTTTATGGACGATGGTATAATTGTCGAATCTGGTGAATCTAAGAAGTTCTTTGATCATCCTAAACAGGAAAGAACAAAAGCTTTCTTAAAGATGTTAGAAAAGGAGTAGTACAAATGAAAAAAATTATTACATTACTTATGAGTTTATTATTAGTGTTTACTTTGGTTGCTTGTTCAAATAACAACAATTCAAATAATGAAGCAAATACTAATGATCAACCAGCAAACCTTCTTGATAAGATTAATGCTGAAGGCAAAATGGTTATTGCTACAGAAAGTATGTGGGCACCATATACTTATGAAGATGAAAATGGTAATTTAACTGGTTATGATGTTGAAGTTGCTAGAGCAATTTGTGAAAAACTAGGTGTTGAAGCTGAGTTTGTTATTGGTGAATTTGATGGCTTTTTAATGGGCTTAGATAATGGTGTATATGACACTATATTTAATTGCATTGATATAACAGATGAAAGAAAAGCTAAATATGATTTTACAGATCCTTATATCAATACTACTGTTGTTTTGATTGTTCCTGAAACTAATGAAGATATTAAGAGTTTTGAAGATTTAGCAGGTAAAGTAACAACTAATACTGTTACAAGTTCATATGCTGGTACTGCAGAGAGTTATGGAGCTACTGTAACAGGTGCTAATACTTTTGAAGAAACAATTAATTTAGTTTTACAAGGAAGAGCTGATGCAACTATAAATTCAAAAGGTTCTTTCGATGATTATATGGCAGTACATCCAGAGACACCTTTAAAAATAGTAGATAGCTATACTACATATGCTGGTGCTCCTGTTAAAAAAGGTGAAACTGAATTATTAATCGCTATGAATACTGCCTTAGCTGATCTTAAAGCTGAAGGTAAACTTAAAGAATTATCAATACAATTCTTTGGAGAAGATATTACTGGAGAATAAACAAAAGGCTTAAAAGCCTTTTTTGTTTGACTAATATATGAAATAATATAAAAAACAAAAGGGGATTGTTATGTTTTCAGTTCAACACATTATCTGGCTTATTATTTCAATAATATTAATAGCTGTTAGTGTTATTTATTGTAGAAAGAAAAATGTTTCTTTGAAACAAGTACTAAATGTAGCTTGTGCTATCTGTGTCTTTTCAGAGCTCACTAAAGTATTTGGTACTATTCGAATGGTTTCATCACAAGATGGAAGTATAATCAGACCATATATTCCGATGAATCATTTACCACTACATTTATGTTCACTACAAATAATTCTTATATTCTATGTACGTTTTGCAGAGAATAAAAAAATGCGTGAAAGAATTTTAGCGTTTATGTATCCTTCATGCATTATTGGAGCTATTGCTGCATTATTAATGCCTTCAATCTTTACTACTAGTATTTCAGTAAACGAGGCATTTACACATCCTATTTCATATCAATTCTTTATCTTCCATACAATGCTTATAGTTTTAGGAATAAACATTGGTTTTTCTAAAGAAATAAAATGGGAAGTAAAACATATATATTCTGCAATATTAATCGCAGTATTATTAGGCTTTATTTCAATCTATATTAATTCGATGCTTGCATCACCTACATATTTAAATGGTGAATTATTATATGTTGATTTCTGGCCTAATTTTATGTTTACTTTTGATGATCCAATAGGCTTAAATATCACTACTATTGAACAATGGTATTTATATTTAGTTGTACTAATACTTGTTGTATGTGTATTAGTAACACTATTCTTCTTACCAGTTATAAAAAGAAGTAAATAATTATTTTAGATAGTATTTTTTAATACTATTTACAGCTTTTTTAACATTAGCTAATGAAGTTGCAAGATTAATTCTAACCCAGTTATTATATTGCGAATCAAATGATTCACCCGGGTTAACAATGATCTTGCAATTTTTTTCTAATGATTTTGCTGCACTATTTTCATCGTTATACTTACCTAAGTTTAAAAATAATAAATACGAACCTTCTAAATTAGTCATTTCAAAATGTTGGTGAAGATTATCATAGAAATACTGATAGTTTTCATAGACCACATTGTTTAAATCATCCATCCATTGTGCACCATATTTGTAGTTATAGTATGTAGGTAAACAACAGAAAGCATTCAATGAATAGCGATGATTGATTTGTTGGTACTTGATTAATTTATTTCTTAATTTTTCATTAGGTATAATAATATGACAATGGTTAAATACAGCTAATGAAAATGATTTTGATGCTGCAACAATAGAAATAATTATGTCGTGGTACTTCTTAAATGCTAAAGAAGGAATAAAAGTTTGATCAGGCATTATTATGTCTGAATGTACTTCATCTGAACATACTAAGACATTATATTTCTTACATAACTCAAATAATGTTTCTAATTCTCCTTTTTTATAGACTCTTCCTACAGGATTGTGTGGTGAACAAAGCATTAGTATTTTTACTTTCTTAGTTTTAAACTTTCTTTCAATATCATTAAAATCTAAAGTAAAATAACCATTATTATTAATCATTTTTGAACTAAGTACTTTTCTACCTGTTTGCTCAATTGTAGCTTTAAATGGGGGATATAAAGGAGTATTAATCATTATTAGATCATTAGGTTTACTAAAAGTATATAAAACTTGATACATTGCATCTACTGCGCCATATGAGAATCTAATCCAATCTTGTTTATAAGTGACGTTATTTCTAGTTTTATGCCAATTGATGAATACTTTATAGTAATCTTCAGGAATATTAGCGTATCCATAATCACCAAACTCTATATATTTGCTTAGTTCTCTAGCAACTCTTTCATCACATTTAAAATCCATATCGGCTATCCACATAGGTAGATAATCACCTTTTTTACACATTTGATATTTAACAGAGTTAGTTTTCTTTCTATTAATGTAATACTTCTTAGTAAATTGAATATTATTCATTTTCTTCTCCCTTAATATTGAATAGCACTTAATACTTCTTTAGCTTTATCTTCATTAATTAATTCTTTAATAATTAAATATGCAAAATCTATTACAGCACCTAGACCTTTAGCAGTTATAAAATTATTATTTTTGATTGCTTTGGTATTTGCAGGTCTTAAACCATTTTCAAAACCAGGGAAACATACAAATTTTTCATCTTCTAATAGTCCTTTTTTAATTAAAATTGAAGGAGCTGCACATATTGCGCATATTAATTTATTTTCTTTCACAAATAAATCTATCAACTTTTGTACAGTATTATCATTCTCTAGATTTACAGTTCCAGGCATACCTCCTGGTAAAATCAGACAATTATAATCATCAGGATTAATTTCATTAATCAGTTTGTGAACATTAAAAGTTAAATTATGGCTTGAAGTAACTTGTTTATCTAAGCCTACAAGCTCAACGTCAATTCCTGCTCTATAGAGTAAATCATAAGTCATTAATGCTTCACATTCTTCTAAGCCATTTGCGATTATTATCATTGTTTTCATATTCATCACTTCCTACTTTTTCATTATATTGTATTTTGTAGTAAAATGGTTGTATGAAAAAATTGATGAATATTTACGAAAGCTGTAAAACGCCTATACGTGTAACTTATTTTGGCTTTTTTCTTTTAGCTTTCGGTTTTTTAATAAAAAGTAATAGTTTTAACGTTTTCTATACATTTCGTTCAACTACTATCTTATTTCTAGCAGAATTTGCATCTAAGGTAGGTGAATTTATAATTATGAATTTACCATTGATCTTTATGATGTATATTGTCTGTAAGAAAGCTAATAATTCATCTCCTATAGTTATGGCTTTAGTTGGCTATTTTACTTTTATTGTTACAACAATGCTTTTAGCAAACCAGAACTTAAATGCTCAAGCATATTCTTCTGGTTATGGTATAAATTCTGTATTTAATATAAGTGGATCAACTCGTCTTCCTTTAGAAACAGGAATGATTGGTTCTATCTTGGTTGCTTTAATCACAAGATTCTCTTTTATTTTCTCTAGACATAGAAGAGATTTTTCGATTACGAATATTTTTTCTAAAGAAATTACAGGAATAATTTATAATTTTGTTTTGTGTTTTATACTAGGAGTATTTATTTCATATACTTATCCATATTTATATCAAAACATTCAACGTGCAATTAGTTTCATTTCCGCTGATTTATCAGATCCATTTAGAATTGGTCTATATTCTGTATTAGATAGAGTTTTATGTATTTTAGGATTAGGAAATGTAATAAGATATCCATTCTGGTTTACTGCTACAGGTGGTTCTTTATCAAATGTAGTAACTGGTCAAAATATCTTAGGTGATATTAATATTTGGAAATATATACAAGAATCAAGTGCCACTTATTTAGGTGCTGGTAGATTTATAAGTCCATACTATGTAATTAATATGTTTATAGTTCCAGGTATCTATTTGGGTACATTACTATCAATGTCAGATAAAAAAGATCGCAGATACTTAATATTTACTTTTGTATGTGGTATTATTTTATCTTTTATTGCTGGTAATCCTTTACCTTTAGAATTATTGATGTTATTTACATCTCCTGCATTATTAATAATGTATTTAATTCTAGTAGGTGTAGTATCAGGAACTCTAGTTAATCTAGATGCTTATTTAGGTTTTGTTACTAGCAATACTAATACAATTGTGGCAATGCCAGGAAGTTTTGTGGATTTTGTGATTAACTTAAGAAATTCAAGTTTATCTCATTCTTTACAAACAATATTCTTAGTAGGTCTTGCATCATTTGCGGCAATGTTTATTATTACCATGTTTTATTATCGTTATTTAGCATTTGATTTTGTTCAAACTGGTTCTGGTGCAGAATTTGTTGATAAACTTGTCGAAGCAGTAGGGGGTATTGAGAATATTTCTGATGCGGGATCAGGTTTATTTAAACTTAATATCTATTTATCAGAAACAGAAAAAATTTCTTTAGAAAAGATGCAAGAATTAGGAATAAGAAGAATTGTTGAAACAAGAAATGGTTTAGCATTTGATGTAGGTACTTCAGCTAATGCTATCTCTAGAGATATTAGAAAGCGTATAAAAGTAGCAGCTGCCCAATAGTTTTTATGTTGACTTTATATTATGTTTTAGCATAAAATATAATAGCATTTGAGGAAAGGTGGCTTATTATGGCAGCAAAAAGAACGTATCAACCAAGTAAAAGAAGACGC
>CADBMV010000011.1 GCA_902795865.1 uncultured Erysipelotrichaceae bacterium
GAGATCACGGGTTCGAGTCCCGTACGCACCGCCATTATAAAAATAAAGCCATTCACATGGCTTTTTATTTTTCTATAAGTGATTCACAATATTCTTTAAATTCTAATTGTTTTTCATATGATGCAAAATAATATTCTTGATATTTATCCTTATCATTTTTCCAATATAAATACATCCATGGCCCTGAATCGCCAGATTCTGCATTATCTTTTCTCTTTATTACTTTCCCATCAATTATTAAACTATAAAACTTTTCCCATTCTTCTTTATTGAGTTTTATCTCACCTTTTCTTATTGAATCATTCTCATCTAAAAAACCATAACCGTCTTTTTTTCTTAGATCATGAAAAAATATATATTCATCATTATTTTTATAAAACCTGTATCTTTGATATTCAGGATTATAATTAACATGATGATATGTGTAATAAAAATCTTTTACATCATCTATAACGATATCTTTACCTACAATATAATCTTTACTCATAAAAAATGACATAATTATCACTCCTATTATTACAAAAGTAATTAAAATAATTATTAGCTTATTCTTTTTCATCTTACATCTTTATAATAACAGATTAGTGTTTGCTAAAGATATACAAGAAATAATATGATAGTATCATACTTATGATCTATCACGTTATTGATAAAAAAACTTGGGATAAAGAAAAAGAAAATAATTCTTTTGGACAGTCTGAAATAAAACAATATGGTTTTATTCATTCTTCAAATCTTAAAGGCTTATATAAAATAATTGATAGATTTACTGCAGAAATAGAAAACTATTTAGTTTTAATAATTGATGAAAGCCAATTAATAGATAGAATAGTTTACGAAGAAAAAGATAAAGAAAAATTATTTCCTCATTTCTATGAATTAATAGATATAAAACATATTATTGAAATAATCACATTAGCTGAATTCTTAAAAAAATAGGCCTAAGCCTATCTTTTATAATAATGAAACTACACAGTTTTCAACTTCTTTCATATCGATTGTAGGTTCAAATCTTGCAACGACATTACCTTGCCTATCAATAATGAATTTAGTGAAGTTCCATTGAATATCATCTTTCTTTAAATCCTTATTGAATTTTTTTATAGCTAGACTAAGTCCTTTTGCTGCAAGACCTTTACCAAATCCTTCAAATCCCTTTTGTGATTTTAGGTATGTGTATAATGGTAATTCATTTTCGCCATTAACATCAGACTTTTTCATTTGTGGGAAAGTTGTGTTGTAGTGTAGAGTACAGAACTCATGAATTTCTTCATCTGTACCAGGAGCTTGATTACCAAATTGGTTACAAGGAATATCTAGTATTTCTAAACCCTTATCGTGATAATCTCTATACATCTTTTCAATAGGTTCATATTGAGGTGTAAAACCACAACCAGTCGCAGTGTTTACCACCATAACTACTTTATCTTTTAAATCTGCCATATTCATTTCATCACCATTAGCCGCAGTGACTTTATAATCATAAAAATTAGCCATAAATATTACCTCCATTTGAATTGTATCGCACACGATCTAATTTGTAAATAATTCAGCACTATTAGTTGATATATATTAATTGTGTTAAAATTATATTAATATTATGCCTACTACATATGCGCATTGGCGTTTCGGATGTGATTGCATTGAAACATTACCAGAGAATTTAAAAACTGTTGTTAACGAGAATCGTGAACTTTTTGATTTTGGAGTACATGGTCCAGATATTCTTTTTTATGATTTAACTCATTCTGTTATTCCTAAATATGGTTCTAATCTTCATCATGAACCTGCTAAAACATTTTTTGAAAATTCTATTACTGTTTATAAATCTTTTGATGATGATAAAGATGCGATGCTTTCATATATTTTAGGTTTTTTGTCACATTATGCATTAGATAGTCAATGTCATGGATATATTAATAAAAAAGATGCTGTAACTGAGAATCTATCACACAATAAAATTGAATCTGAATATGATGGACATCTCATGAGACTTGATGGTAAATCAATAGCGCAAACTAATAGAGCTGAATCTTTAAAGCCAAGTACTTATAATGCAAAAATAATTTCTAGATTTTTTCCTTTTTCTATAAAGGAAATCAATAGAACAATAAATGCACAAAACATTATAATTTCTGCACTTAATTGTAAAAGCAATATAAAAAGAACTGCTTTGCATTCACTACTTAAAAGAATTAATATGTCTGATTACGCTGATTTAATTGTTCAAGTTGAAGAATTAGATAAATGTAGAGATTCTAATCTACGCATTGATAAATTAAGAGCCTATGCCCTTGAGTTATATCCTAAGCTTGTGAATAATTATTACAATGCTTTATTAGGCAAAGAAAAATTAATTAATTATTTTGAAAATGATTTTGATCCTATTGGTGGTGATGAAACACCAATATTAAAATATGATGAAGAATTAAATTATATTCCAATTAAAAATAATTAAGGAGAAGTACAATGAAAGGTTTGTTTAAAAGATTAAATGAATCAAAAGTTTTTAAGAACTTAAGTCCAGAAGAATTCTCATGGGTTTTATATGATGTGGGAAATTCAGCATTTACTATGCTTGCATGTTCTTTGATACCTATTTGGTTTAAAGATTTAGCTATAGGTGATGCACCAGGAAGAATATCTTCAGATAATGCTACTGCATATTATTCAATTGCTATTTCTATTGTTACAATTGTTGTAGCTTTAATTGGACCAGTATGTGGAGCTTTTGCTGATCATAAGGATAAAAAGAAAGTATTTTTCTCTACTTCTGTAGCTTTAGGAGTTATCGGTTGTATTATTAATGGTTTTGCTAATAGCTGGGTTTTATTTATAGTTTTGTTTGTATTAACTAGAATTGCTTATTCTGCTTCTTTAACTTTCTATGATTCAATGTTAAATGATGTCACTAGTGAAGATAGAATGGATGAAGTGTCATCTTATGGATATGCTTGGGGCTATATTGGTTCATGTATTCCATTTATCATCGCAATGGTCGCATATGTTTTATCTGGTGGACTATCTGAATCTTTGATGCTATTTCCTCCACTAGTTGGTAAAATTATCGGTTTTGCAGTTACTGGTATTTGGTGGTATTTAGTTTCTATGCCTTTAATTAAAAACTATAAACAAATTAATTATGTTGATTCTGAAAAAGGTGAAATCAAAAAAGTATTCGCAAAAATAGCATCAACTTTAAAGAAAATATTTACACATGATAAAACTGTATTGTTCTTCTTGATTGCCTTCTTCTTATATATTGATGGTGTTGGCACAATTATTGATAACTGTATAAATATTGGTACTGACTTAGGTTTACCTACTGTTGGTCAAGTTGTCTTCTTATTAGCTACTCAAGTTGTTGCCTTTTTAGGTTCACTAGTATTTGCAAAATTATCTAAAAAATATGCTACTGCACCACTAATACTAGTATGTATAGTTGGTTATTTCTGTGTATGTTTATATGCTTTAACACTTAAAACATTATTAGACTTTGGTATTCTTGCCTTTGGTGTAGGATGTTTCCAAGGTTCAATTCAATCTTTATCAAGAAGTTATTTCTCAAAGATCATACCTGCAGAAAACTCTGGTGAATACTTTGGTATTTATGATATTTTTTCTAAAGGTGCATCCTTCTTAGGATCAGCAGTTATTGCTTGGGTTAAACTTGCAGGAGGAACAATCAATATTGCTGTTGCTTCTCTTGCAGTATTCTTTGCTTTAGGCTTTATCTTCTTGCTTCTTGCAGAAAAACAAAGAAAACAAACATCCAAAGGTGATTAAAAATCACCTTTTTAAATGATAAAATTACTATGTTATGATAAATAATTTTAAATATTCTTTTAACGAAAAAAGATATCATACTTTCAATTATTATTTAAAGAATAAATATCATAAAAAAGTATCTAAAATTATCATAGATGCAGGTTTTACTTGTCCTAATAGAGATGGTAAAAAAGCTTTTGGTGGATGTATATTTTGTTCACAAGCAGGAAGTGGTGATTCTAACTTAGTTAGTAGTGAGAATATCTTAAAACAATATTCTGAAAATAAAAAAATTATGGATAATAAGTGGCCAAATGGTTTTTATATTCCTTATTTTCAATCTTTTTCAAATACCTATGGTCCTTTAGAAAAAATACAAAACATGTTGGAACCATTTTTGAAAATGGATGAAGTTGTAGAAATAGCAATAGCTACAAGATGTGATTGTCTTGAAGATGATATTATTAATTATTTAGATAGAATTTCTTATATTAAACCAATCAACTTAGAAATAGGCCTTCAGACATCTAATGATGAAGTTGGAAAAATAATTAACAGACAATATGATTTTAAAGACTTTAAAGAAGCTTTATATAAATTGGATAAAACAAATATCAAAGTTTGTGTTCATGTAATGAATGGTTTACCATTTGAAGATAAAAATTCTATGTTAAAAACTATAGAAGATATAAATCATCTACCATTTGATGCAATTAAAATTCATATGCTTCATATTATTAAAAATACTTCTTTAGCTAGTTTAGATGAAATAAACAATTATCAATTAATTAGTAGAGATGAATATATTGAACTTGTTGTAAAACAATTAGAATTATTAAGACCTGAAGTTGTTGTTCAAAGACTCACTGGAGATCCTATTGCTGATGATTTAATTAAACCTAATTGGTTATTAAACAAAACTACCATTCTTAATGATATTGATAAGCTTATGAGAAAACTAGATACATATCAAGGAATAAAATATGAACAATAACACTTTTGTGCATAAGTATCTTAAACCTTTAATTAATGATGAAAGTATTTGTGTAGACATGACCGCTGGTAATGGAAATGATACTTTATTTTTGAGTAATTTAGCTAAAAAGGTATATGCTTTTGATATTAGCGATTTAGCTATTAAAAATACAAAAGAAAAAGTTAAAAATAAGAATAATGTGATTTTAATACATGATAATCATGCAAATATTGATTCATATGTTAATGAAGATATCGATCTTGTTATTTATAATCTTGGCTATTTACCAAATTATGATATTAAATCTATCACAAATAAAGATGATACCTTAAATAGTTTTATAAAAGCATATAGGTTATTAAAAAATAATGCTTATATAGTTATTACCTTTTATTTAGCACATGAAGGTGGTAAAGATGAGTATTATTTATTAGATAAATATATCAATGATAATAAAATAAAAGTAATTGAAAAATATAGACAAGATAAGTTATATTCCCCTATTACTTATATAATTAAAAAATACTAATCAAATACTTCTATGTATTGTTCGTATTTGTATAAATCGGAAGCAGAATTCCATGTCATATAACCATCGTTGATACCTGCGTATGTTAAACCATCAATTTGATCTTTAACAAATTTTGGTCCATATACAACATCATAAGGATCAGAATTTTGAGCCATAATCCATGTACGACATTTTCCAGGATCATAAGTATTATCTTGAGCAAATTTTGTTGCTTTGCCCCAAGAAACAAATAAGTCATATGGATTAAGCCATGGCAATGATATTCCAAATGCATAATCAGGAAAATGATCAGGATAAGGCATGGCACTAATAGCATCTAAAGCATTTGATATTGCAGGCCAAAATTGACCATAGTATGTAACATAACTTGAAAACTTATCATCTTCATCTCCACTTGTTTCACCAAACACATCTCCAGAAACATATACATTCATATTATGTAAATACTCACTAGCATATCTTAAAAAGTTAACTACAGCTTGTGCTCTTGTTTCATTGTATACATTATGTAATTCAACATCCTCAACATCTTCAGGAAGTCTGATGTAGTCAAACTGTATTTCATCAAAACCCATTTCTATTACAGCTTCACTTGCTAAAGCTAAATCATACTCCCACATTTTTCTAGAAAATATACTAGGCCATTTAACTCCGCCATAAGTATATAATTGACCATTATATGTCAAAGCTTCTTCAGGATTGTCTATAGCAAAAGCATCATCTTTAAAAGCTGTAATTCTGCCAATTAAATAATATCCAGCATCTTTAATCTTTTTCATATTCTGTTTATATACTTCAAAAGTATTAGGAATATTAGATGTTGATGGTGCGTATTTTTTACCAACAGGAGAATCATAAGCTAATTGTGTATCGACATAACAATCCTTAATATCTACCACAAACGCATTTATTCCCTTGGTCTTTTTTGCAATATCTATATATTCCTTCGTATCTACTACTGCTTCAGCATTTATATACAATGCCTTTACAATCTCAGGCATATGATTAAAACTCAATTCCTCTTTCGGATAATAATCTATTTCCCTTGGATCTCCTCCATCACCATAATAAACATCTGAATAAATACTTGAATCTAAAGCTGTTTCATAATATGTAGTTGCGACATATTTTCCTGAGATATATCCTGTATCATTTACAAAATAATAATCAACACTACCATCTTCAAGTAATTCATGATAATCATTTACCTTAAGTTCATCTTTTTTATATACCCATCCTGCAATATAAAAATCATCATGATTTTTTGTTAAGACATGATCTCTTAGAGCATAAACTGTTTGTTCTAAAACACAATTATTTCTATCTTCTTTTATATATTCATCTAAAACATAATATGTTTTATCATCTATAACGAATTGGTTATATTCAACATCATTTATTATTTCTTTCTTATTCTTTATATTTACTAAAGTACCTCTAGGTAAAGATAATGTATTGTTTTCAGAATCAAATACTTCTACATATTGAGTTGTATTTGCTAAAAAGTAAGGATTAGTTTTATTGTTTTCATTATTTATACAAAAAAGTACTCCTAAAGCACTTAAAACTAATATCAACAATACAACAAATACACTTAATAGAGTTTTACTCTTTCTACTCTTCATAGATAAATTTTACCATAAGAAAAGCCCCTATTATATTCGGGGCTGTTCTTTTTTATTTAAGGGGATAAATATATACGATACAACTAATTTTGGGGGCTAGTATCGACAAGGCCTCACTACCTTGCATCATCATAGTATCAAACACTAATTGATTATATTATGTTTTAATTATGTAAAATTATGTGATTTACTAAGGTATAATTATTATATGTTTAAAAGAATTACTATTATTATTTCTGGCCTATTAGCTATTTGTTTATTGTGCTATATAAATGCTACTAAAATAAACACTAATCAGCTACAAATACGTCAAGAAATACTACAAAGTTCAAAAATAGATGAAGATACAGATGGACTATTAATCGCATATTTTTCTGATTTATATTATGGAAGTTATTTAGATACTAAATATTTAGATAAAGTTTTTAATACAATTGATAGTTTTAAGCCTGATTTAATAATCTTTGGTGGTGATTTAATAGATGATGAAGCTTATTCAAAATTAAGCCAAGAAGAAAAAGATTATCTTCCTAATAAATTTAATTTATTAAGTGCAAAATATGGAAAATATGCAATATTAGGA
>CADBMV010000012.1 GCA_902795865.1 uncultured Erysipelotrichaceae bacterium
ATTGAGTTTGCTCAGCAGTAAGAATTGATACTGGAGGAAGCACACCAAAAGCATCAGCAGAAAGAAAGATTACATTATTAGCACTAGGAGCACTAGAAATTGGTCTAACTATATTTTCTATATGATCTATTGGATATGATACTCTAGTATTTTCGGTAACAGATTTATCTGTGAAATCAATCTTACCATTTTCATCAACTGTAACATTTTCTAATAAAGCATCTTTTTTAATAGCGTTATAAATATCTGGTTCAGATTCTTTATCAAGATTAATAACCTTGGCATAACAACCACCTTCTAAATTAAATACACCATTATCATCCCAGCCATGTTCATCATCACCAATCAATAATCTTTTTGGATCAGTTGAAAGAGTTGTTTTACCTGTTCCTGATAAACCAAAGAAAATAGCTGTATTTTTACCATTTAAATCAGTATTAGCTGAACAGTGCATGCTGGCAATACCCTTTAAAGGCAAGTAATAATTCATCATTGAAAACATGCCTTTTTTCATTTCTCCACCATACCAAGTATTAATAATTACTTGTTCTTTTGAAGTAATATTAAAGGCAATACAAGTCTCAGAATTTAATCCTAACTCTGAATAATTATCTACACTAGCCTTAGATGCACAATATACTTTAAAATCAGGTTTAAAATCCTTAAGTTCTTCTTCACTTGGCTTAATAAACATATTTCTTACAAAATGAGCTTGCCAAGCAACTTCCATAATAAATCTTACAGCCATTCTTGTGTCTTTATTAGCACCACAATATGCATCTACCACAAATAATCTTTTATCACTTAATTGTTTTAAAGCAATTTGTTTAACTTTATTCCAAGTTTCTATAGACATCTCATGATTATCATTAGGATACTCACTGCTATTCCACCAAATAGTATCTTTAGAGTTTTCATCCATGACAATATATTTGTCCTTAGGAGATCTACCAGTATAAATGCCAGTCATTACATTGACAGCATCAAGTTCAGTTACCTGACCTTTTTCATAACCTTCTAATTCAGTTTTTGTTTCCTCATCAAAAAGTAAATCATATGAAGGATTGTATACTATTTCTCTAGTATTATTAATCCCATATTCTTCTAAATTAATATTATTCATTTTATTACTCCTTTTGAAACCCAATTCTAGTCCATTATAACACCATTTAAGATATAAGTGTTTAACTATAATAAAAAGAAACTTTTCTTTTAAAAGCTTCTTTTTCTAGTACATCTATATCTTATAACTATTTCATATTATCTTTGTTTAAATATGATCTTAATAAGTTATTCATTTCATCAAATACTTTTAAATCATTTTCAGAGCCTATATTTTCAATGCTTATTCTTATCACATCATCTTTTCTATTTCTATTAAACTTTATAACTTTCTTCACACCTTCAATATCCAAACCTTTTTTACCTTCATACTTTTCAAGTTTATATTTATTAACTATCTTCATAGCTTCTATATAAAGTTTTTCATCAGCTTTATAAACAATACATCTCTCACTATTTGTATCTTCATTTGTGTAGTATTTTAGAATTAAAGATTGATCAGGATATTCATATAAAGCTATTTCCTCATAAGTTTCATCAGTAGGTGTACCAATGGTTTTGTGATAATAATCAATTAATAGAATTTCTATTTCTTTATTATCTTCTAGATTAGGATTTATTATCATGGTTAAATCCATTGGATCTTCTTCGATGGTATTATCATTATTTAATAATGAATCTTCTTTGCAACAACTATTCATCATCATTCTCCAATCCGTGATACTTAATAACTATTTCAGACATAATAGATATAAAATCACCTTTTAAAAATCTTTCATTACCATCTATACTAATAGAAATAACTTTGTTTAAATTTAAATTATTTTCTTTCTTTAAATCTTTTATCTCTATAAGACTAGTATTAAATAGTCCTGCTTCAAACAATTGCCTATCAACTTCTTTATAATCTTTTCCTACATAATAAGATGCATTATTAGGTATTCTAACTTCACCTGGATGCATATCTTCAATTTCTCTTTCGCTATATGGCTTATAATAGCTAACTATAACTTCACTATTAAGATCAATCCAATCACCTTCTTCATATTTATTAGAACCATTAATCATTACATTAGTTACTAAATCATGTTTATAAGAAGAATTAATATCAGTAATTCTATCTAATTTAACTTCAAAACCTAAGTCTTCTAACTTCTTGCATACATCTAAGTAATTTTTATTAATAAAATCCTTTTCTATAAAAGTAATTGGTATTTCATTAGGTACTAAATTATTTTTATATGCATCAAAATATTGTTTAGATTTAATAAAATTATCAGATTTAGACCACGATATTGCTTCAGAAGCTCTTAAAGCATTCATTGGATGACTCGTATAGGCAAAACTCATAAATTCCATAGTCTTATTTATAGAGTTTTCTTCAATTAATTTTTTATATTCATTAGCTTGATTAATAAATGCATCAATATTAATATCCTCGTTAATATTCTTAGAAAAACCTGATAGTCGTGCACATACTTCTATCATTTTATCTGGACTGCCATCACATAATATTGCTGCTCTATCAGCAGAATATTCTGAACACCTCATCCAGTAATAGAAAGCTGCTCTAATTGGATAAGTTAATAAGGCACTGATTCCTTGACCTAATAGAGTAAAAATTGCGCCATTTAAAATCATTTGTCCCATAGTTCTATATAAGACATGATGACATGCGATATGTCCACATTCGTGTGCTAAAACAGTAGGAATTAATCTTTCAGGTAGATTCTCTATTAAACCAGAAGTAATAACGATAAAAGGTTTACTATCACCACTAGTGTAAGAATTAGGATAAGGGTTTAATTGTAAGAATAAATCAGGAATTTCAATTCCTAATTTCTCACAAATCTGTGGAAGCATATCTTTATATTTTTTTAATTGATTATCATTAATATGAATATTACTAGACATATTTTGAATGTAGAATAGTTTCTCATTCCATGCTTTGAGATAAGCTTTCATTAAACTAGAAAAACCAGGAATCGCTTGAAGAGCCTTTAAGGCAGCTTTATCTGATTCATGTAAAAAGACATTCTTATTAATAGCCATAATCACTCCTATTTCTTATTGGAAATCTTCTATACGTTTTGCTTGTTTTAATAAATCGATAATTGGTAAGTGTTGAGGACATGCTGCTTCGCATTGACCACACTCAATACAATCACTTGCCACACCATGCCCTGTTGTAACAATCGTGTATTCTCTTTTAACTCTAAAATCAGGAGAACCTTTCTTACGATTTTCAACATTAAAAATATCAGGAATAGGTATGTCCATAGGACAACCTTTTGTGCAATATCTACACGCAGTACAAGCAATCGATTTATCTTCATCTAAAGCTTTTTGTACTTGTTTAATTACTTCTTGTTCATGCTCATCTAAAGGTTTGAAATCCTTCATAAAACTTAAGTTGTCTTTCATTTGCTCTAGTGAAGACATACCAGACAATACTGCAAGTAAATTATCTTTACTACATACATATCTTAATGCCCAAGAAGCATAAGACATGCCATTGTTTTGCGCATCAAATATTTCTTTTACAGTATCAATTGGATCAGCAAGTATACCTCCCTTAACTGGTTCCATTACCACTACAGGTTTATTATGTGCAGCGCATATCTCCATATTCCTTCCAGATGCTACTCCAGGATTATCCCAGTCTGCATAATTAACTTGAAGTTGTACAAACTCGACATCTGGATGCTTGTTTAATAATTCTTCTAATAACTCAGGATCACCATGGAAAGAAAAACCATAGTGCTTAATTATGCCCTTTTCTTTTAATTCCTTAACATAATCCCATAACTTAAAATCTTCATACATTTGATAATTACTTCTTTGTATCGCATGTAGTAAGTAATAATCTATATAACCTGCATTAGTTCTTTCAAGTGTTATATTAATTTCATTCTTAGCTGTTTCAACATCATTTAAAGAAGCATTACACATTAATTTAGATGCAAGAGTATAAGTGCTTCTGTCATATCTATCTACCAAAGCTTTTCTAATTGCTTCTTCCGAACCAGGATATACAAAGGCTGTATCAAAATAAGTTCCTCCAGCTTCTATAAACAAATCTACCATTTCTGCTGTCTGTTTCACATCAATAGTTCCATCTTCAAGTTTTGGTAAACGCATTAATCCGAAACCTAATTTAAATTTGTTTTCCATTATAAAACCCTTCCTTTGTCTTTACTTTAATATTATCACTATTAATAATTTCTTTTCTATATAGTAAAAAAGTCTTTCGACTTTCTTAATAATACTTTGTAATGCATCATGGATTTGTAAACATAATATCTAAATCAGTATTACCTTCAATGCCATCAATTCTACCAGTTGCAGATAATTGCCAGAACCTATATGGCTTATCATAATTAGACCAATCAATATAGTGTGCCAACCAAACTTCCATTTCATCAGTATTAGTCCACACCTCATTTAAATAAAACTTACTTCCATATAGCATTGCTTCATAACCTGCTTTTTCAACTTCACTTTTGAATACTTTATATAATTGATTTAAATCCTTAAAACTAATTTCATGTTCTTGAAAATCATGAAATTCTTCCCAATCAAAGAAGAATGGTAGTTGTAAACTAGTACCATTTAATACCTCAAAAGCAGTATTTAAGGTACTTAATAATTCTTCTTTGGTATCATCATGAAAATAAATATAAACCCCTATAGGCATATTTACTTTCTTAGCATTTTCTAAATTCTGTTTAAACTTCTTATCAAGTGTCAATTTACCATCATGAGAAAAACCTAATCTCATTATCACAAACTCACAACCTGCTTCTTTAATCTTTTCAAAATCAACATCATATTGCCACTCAGAAATATCCATTCCTAGCTTTCTTCCAGGCTTTTGATAATCATTAATAAAATCATTAAAATCATAAACATCTTCTTCATAATCATAATCAGAATATTCATCTACAACTTCTACAACAAAATCCCACTCAGTTACATTATTAGCAGAATCCGCAAGTTTTCCATGTAGAGGATAACTTCCTAATTTAGATGTATCAACTTCACCCGTAATAGTTAATTCAGGTTTAGCATCCACATTATCTCCATAAGAAATAATATCATCGATATCAAATTCACTACCTTTTAGTACTTCTGCATTATGACCTTCAACAAAAACAATTGGCGCTTGAATATCATTCACTATTATTTCAAAGAAATCATTAGAACTATTATTATAAGCATCAGTTGCCTTTATATTGACTAGATAAGTTCCGGAAATATCAGGATCATAATCAGTATCTATTTCAAGATTTCCTTCATCTATCTTCACATTATTTAAAATATCATCTTCAGAAAAAACCTTTCCTGGATCCTTAACAATTATTCTATTTTTAATCTCTATTTTAGGAGCAGTAGTATCAACCACTTCATAATTAAACTCCACATCTTTTTTCATAAAATATTTTCTTAAAGAATAATGGAAAGTATAGTTTCCCACTTCATCTGTATATAGCATAGTATTTTCTGGTATTACATCGCCATTTGTTTCTAAAATAAAATCGCCAGCTAAATGAACACTACCTCTTTCTAAAACTCTTGAGTCATCTTTAAAATGTAGATATGGTGTAAATAAAAATAGTCCTATTCCTAATAATAAGACTAATAAAATGATAATTCCTAAAGCAATAAAAAACTTATAGTTCTTTTTCATCATTTATTACTATATCAAACACCTACAATATATAAGAAACAACCAAACCAATTAAGATACAAACTGGTAAGGCTATTAATTGGCCTATAAGACTTTGTTTAATATGAAATAGATAATCATGATACTCGTCAACCATATCTTCGCTTCCTTCAATCACAAAATATGGATCATGACAAAACCAAATTATATCCATAACTAAAGCATCATAAATATTTATTATAGTCCATAATAAATAACTATATTTAAAACCTTCGGTAAATGTTTTATAACCATTTATATATCTAAGTATCAATGAAAACACTAACACAACAAGCAAAGCAGCTAATAACTTAGTACCTAACTTTTTTTCATTACTAGGTATTTGTCCTTTATATCTATCTAAGCTTTTAATTCTTTCTTGAATCTTAGGTGGATAATTATATAAAGTATTTATAGGTTTTCTAGAAAATATAAAAATCATTAAAGAAAATAATAAACAAAGAATAATACTCTCTATTACAATTATCTTCATATCTTTTACTCAATTCCTGTCTTAGGTATTATAGGAACACCAGGAGATAGTATTGTGAAATTAGCACTTGCAGACATATCATCTTTAAATAGTGCTGTTATAGTATGGTTTCCAATAGATAGTGTTTCTAAGTATGAAGGAAGTAGTTCTATAACGACTGAACCTTCATAGTCATTATAGTTAGATTTATCTATTATATTTCCATCTACTTTTATACCTATAAAGCTATCATAAGTAATTTCATCATTATCAGTATTTTCAAATGTGAAGTTAGATGTCTTATTAGAACCTTTATACCAGATATTGCCATTACCTTGAGTGTTTTTATAAATAGAATCTGTAACTATAAAAGTAACAGGTATTTCTACTGGTGAGAAACGATCATCAAGGTCTTCAATTACAACTACAGCTGTATAAGTTCCAGGTACTAGTCCTTGTTTTGGATATAAAGTAGCACTCATACCACCAACTATAAGACCAAAATTTTCATAGCTAGATGAATCTTTAAAACCACCTGCAATGACATCTACTTTACCTGTGCCAGTACTAGTTGCATCAATTTCTTGATAAACAGAAAGTTCTTCATAACCTTCTGTTGCTTCAAATTCAATATGATCAGGATCAACAGATATGCTATATCCTGGAACTATTTTAGGTATAGCTCTTTGTTCAATGTGTTCAAGATTATTTTTACAAACTCTTTGTTCTAATCCTTCTTCTTCTAATGTTGCTTTCTTAACAACTTCCCAACCATTCCAATCATGACCTAATGCCTTAATAATTGTATCTTCTTTATTAATCTCATCAGTTAAGTCTCTATCTTTGAAATATCTATCTACATTTAAATCAATTAGATGATAGTATTCTATACTTCCATCGTTTTCACATTCAGCTTCTTCAGGAGTGTTGTGCATCAAACGATGGTCAAAGTAAGCAGTACAATCTTCTTGTTGAACCTTCATCCAAGATAAATATATTTCATTAACGTGAGCTATTATTAATTTAGATATTTGTGAAATAAAGGTTACAATATTTCTAATATCATCTTGAACATTTGGTTGTTTATTATCATATATCAATGTATACATTAAGAAATCTCTTAATTGTGAAGCATTTGTTTTGAGTTTTTCACCATGTATATTAACTAATTCATCTTTATGACTATGACTTGAATTAGATATTTCTTCAATTCCAAGTTGAATAAGATTCTTAATACCATCTGTAGATAATTGTTCAAAAGATAATTGTTCAGATGATTCGCTATCTTTTAATACTATCTTTAATATTTCATCAACAAAATCAACTAAAGGCATATCTTTTTCATCTGTTGCAAGCATCTTCTTAAATATTTCTTTATATTCTGAAGGTAATTTATCTGCTACAAATCCATATAGAACGCTTCTTGCTATGCTACCTGTTTCCGAAGCTACAGCACTAAGATAATTATTATAAAAATTTAATCTTTGTGCTTTTCTTTCTTCTTCGCTATATTTAGTATCATCATCTTCAGGATATAAAGTAGATATGACGTTGCCATTTATTAAATATTCAATAAGAGAAAGATCATAATGAACATCGTCATCAGTCACAACTGCATGATTAACAATATATTTTAGAAATTCATATACTGTATTATCAAATGTATTAGTTTCATGGTTAAATGTAGCGCCTGTAATAAAGGAAACTGTCTCTTCTACAACTTGAGCTACTGTGTCTGCGTTATTATCAGAACCACTTAGATCAATTCGATAATCTAAATAAGTATATATTAGTGTTCTAATTAAATCTTCATATTTGGCTTTTGAAATACCTTCACCAAATTCATCTCTAGCCATACCATAAATATTCATTAAAGATACTACAGCATCTTGATAACCACCATTTTTAAATGTCGCAACATCATCTACTTTATATGCTAAACCACTAAGACGTCTAGAAAGCATTGTAGCATAATCAATTTGACCAGCATTAGCATCGTCAATTATATCTATTTCACCATTAGGAATATCTGTATTACCAACATCAATAGTCTTCCATTTATATTCATAGTAATTGCCACCATTTATAAAATCCTGATATGTATCAGTAGCGTGCTGGCTTAGATAACTAAGCATTTCATCTTTACTTCCAATTTCATCAACTATAAGATCTATTCCAAAATGTTTATATCCCCAATTTTTTAATGGTAATAAATCAAAGAAGTCATAATCAGAAACATAGTTTCTTATTCCATTAAACATTTCATCATAACTATTTAATGTTGTATCTTTATCATCACCTGTATATTGATATTCTGCCTGAACAGTGTCATCAGGATAATTTTCTTTACCAACGCTTAATAGTTGTCCTTTGGTAAAACCATCTATAACAGTTAATGGTGTAGCAAAAGTATAAGCATATACATCTTCAGGCTTAACTGTTATTTTATTATCAAAATAAACATCACCACCTGCGGCAAAGAAACCAGCAACAGAGTTCGCTAAAGCTGCGCCTCTACTGTGGCCAGCAATCCATACTTTGACATTACCTGATATATTTTTATCATTAATATATTTTTTAACAAATCTTAAAATTTCATCCCTACCCATTTTAAAACCATCGTGTAGTTTATTATCGCCTACATTAAAGTTACCAGGTCATTCATTTGTATAACCTGCACTACGAGGAATAATCGCAAGAAGTGTATAATCTTCTCCGAATTGCTTTATTGACATTTGTCCAACACTAACACCTGCTGAATCTTGTTTATCTTCGACAGTATAATAACTGTTTAGTTCTATATTATTAAAACCTAGTTTTGTTAATAAGTCTTTTATTATATCACCCTTGTTTGGCTCGTGTTCTGCACCCTGTGAAGTACTTAAAGATGCTCCTGCAGTTTGTATTGATAAAGTAGCTAAGTGACATCCTCCTAAAAAAGAAGATCTTTTAAAACAATCTTCACTAAAAGAAAAATTATCTTCTGTAGGATTAGCTTGTCCTTCATTTATAAATGTATACTTACCAGTAATAAAATTATCATCTACTTCAACTTCTTGAGCGAAAACCATAAACGAAAAACTACTTATTAGCAAGGATGTTGCTAATATGATATTTACTATTTTTCTTCTTATTTTAAGCATAAGATGATCCTCACAAACATTCTATTTATATTATATTTTATTTATATCTTTTATCAAAATAGCCATTTATTTAATTGCAGTCCCGTTTTATACGAATTGGTGGAGCGAAGGAAGGCTCGGGCGAACTCTTTGTAATACACAACTGTTTCTTTTATATCTATGCTATATTAAATTAATTAATCTTTACTCAGCAGCTTATCAAGTTCTGTA
>CADBMV010000013.1 GCA_902795865.1 uncultured Erysipelotrichaceae bacterium
AAGTAATCGCATATGGTGATATATGGTATATGTTTGAAAACTGTGACCTTACAAATATTGCAGTTAAAAGACAATATCGTAATAAAGGTTATGGCAGTAAAATGCTTAAGTATCTCATTAAAACAGCTGCAAAAAAAGGATGTGAATTTATGCATCTAGAGGTTGATGTTTTAAATGATGCTGCAATAAACTTATACAAAAAATATAATTTTGAAACAGTTAGAACAAGAAAGAAATACTATGAAAACGGTGATGATGCCTATGATATGCTCAAAGGATTAATTGAAGAAAAAAAGAAAATAGTATTGGCAATAGAATCGAGTTGTGATGAGACAGCTTGTGCAATAATAGATGAAGATTTAGATGTTTTAAGCTCTGTGGTGACTTCACAAATTGATGTGCATGCAAGATTTGGAGGAGTTATTCCTGAGGTTGCTTCAAGAATGCATGTTGAGCAGATTAGTACGATTGTATCTCAAGCAATTGAACAAGCCAATATAAGCTTAGATGAAGTATCAGCTATAGCTTATACTATAGGACCAGGTTTAATAGGCTCTTTACATGTAGGAGCTACAGCTGCCAAGTCTTTAGCATTTTTCTACAATAAACCTTTAATAGGTGTTCATCATTTAAAAGGACACATTTTTGTAAATGAATTAATTAAACCTTTAACTTATCCAATGATGGCGTTAGTTGTATCTGGTGGACATACAGAACTTGTTTATGTTGAAAATGATGATTCATTTAAAATAATTGGTACAACTTTAGATGATGCGATAGGTGAAGCTTATGATAAAGTTGCTAGAGTAATTCATGAAGCATATCCTGGTGGTCCTGTTATTGATAAGTTAGCTAAAGATGGAAAAGAGAATTATCATCTTCCTACTCCAAAAGTTGATGGTTTGAATTTTTCTTTCTCTGGTTTGAAAAATGCTGTATCACAACTTGTAAAAAAAGAAGAAGAACAAGGAAACAAAATAAACAATAATGATCTAGCTTATGCTTTTCAAGAAGTTGCTTTAAGTACATTGATAAACAAAACAAAATTAGCTTTAAAAGAATATCCTTGTAAATCACTAGTACTTGCTGGAGGAGTTGCCGCAAATTCTAGATTAAGAGAATTAATGAGTGAAAACTTTAAAGATATTGATTTGATATTACCTCCATTAAAGTATTGTACTGATAATGCTTTAATGATTGCTGTGGCAGCATTACATTATTTAAAACATGAAAAATTTGTCTCTTTAGATGCATCAAGTATGCCTTCAATGTCTATTGAGGACTAGTTAAATTTATTAAAATATTCACAAATTTATAACATTTTATATTATAATTTAAATATTATGACACAAGTATCAAAGGCAACTTTAAAACGTTATCCTGTTTATTTGAAAGCTTTAAGAAAGCTTTCACAAGATGGTGTAAGCAAGATAATGTCATCAGAATTATCAGATTATGTTGATATTAAATCAACAACTATTCGTCGCGACTTCTCTTTAATTGGACAACTTGGTAAACAAGGTTATGGTTATGATGTTGAAGAATTAATTAAGATTTTTGCTAAAGAATTAGGTGAAAATTATGATGAGAAGATGATTTTAATTGGAGTAGGAAGACTTGGTACTGCTATCTTGAACTACAATAATTGGAATCATGTGGCAGGTGAAATAGTTTGTGCTTTTGATATTCAAGCAGAAAAAAGAAAAAAAGAACCTAAGGTTAATGTACCTGTATATCATATAGATCAATTAAAAGAAAAAATGCCTAAGGGTTGTGAAATCGCGATATTATGTATCCCTTCAGGTGCTCAAGAGATAGTTAATAAATTACACGAACTAGGTATTAAAGGGATTGTTAATTTTACTAGAGAACACTTCGTCTTACCTGAAGGTATGATTAAATCAGATGTGGATGTTGTATCTACTATACAAGAATTAGTATTTGAAGTTAATTCTTTAAAGAAATAAAAAGGAGAAATTATTATGGATTTATATTTTGCAAGAGAATTATATGAACTATGTCAAAGTGGTTCACAAATGGAATTAGACCAATTAGAGTATGTTTCTATAGAAGGTTGGATTAGAACTAATCGTGATAATGGTCAAGTAGGTTTTATAGAATTGAATGATGGTTCTTATTTTAAGAATATTCAAGTAGTTTATGGACCTGAACTTGAAAATCATAATGAAGTATCAAAGCTTTTAACTGGTTCATCAATTTTAGTAATTGGACAATTCATCTTAACTCCTGATAATAAACAACCTTTTGAAATTCGTGCAACATCAATCGAAATAGAAGGAGCTTCAAATGAATCTTATCCTTTACAAAAGAAAAGACATACATTTGAATTTTTAAGAGAGATTCCACACTTAAGACCAAGAACAAACACTTTCTTGGCAGTATATAGAATTAGATCTGTTTTATCTATGGCAATTCATGAGTTTTTCCAATCTCAAGGTTTTGTCTAT
>CADBMV010000014.1 GCA_902795865.1 uncultured Erysipelotrichaceae bacterium
AATACCTTCTGGAAATCTTTTGAGTATATTATTTTATAACGCTTCATAATCTATCCCTGCCTCAGCACACATGTCCGCCAATGTTGTCGAATCATTCATATCAACGCTTTCATATGCCAATAAGGCAAGTTTATAATCATATTCGTTTTCCAATTTTTCTTTTACCGCCTCTAAAACAACTTCAGATACAGTTTTGTTCTCCAGCTTTGCATATCCTTGTAATGCCTGTTTTAATTCTCCATCTACCCTGATATTGATATTTGTGGTCATATTATTTACCTCCAAGTCTAATGTAACACAACGTTTTACGTATTGCAACACATTGTTTTACGATGTGTTTTCATTATATTTATAAGTTCAAAAGACTCCACATTTCTGCGAAGTCTTTCATTAATTTGATTATTACTTTTTCTTGATTGAGTTATCCTACGAAAATATATTTGAGTGTAAAATTTGGAATATATTTGTGTGTAGAATGACAATCTTTACTATTCCCACTCAATGGTAGAATTTGGCTTATTGCTATAGTCCCATAAAATTCTGTTAATTCCTGGAACTTCTTTAATTATTCTATCTCTGATTGTATATAAAGTTTTATATGGTATTTCATAAGATTTTGCAGTTACTGCATCTTTAGTATTTACTGCTCTAATTATTGCAGACCAACCCATATATCTTTTTCCATTTTTAACACCTGTAGATTTATAATCTGGAATTACACAGAAATACTGCCATGGTTTTACTTTTAATTTTTCTATTTCTTCTCTAACAATTGCATCTGCTTTCTTTAATGCATCTAGTCTATCTTTTGTTATAGCGCCAAGACATCTTACTCCTAGTCCTGGTCCTGGGAATGGTTGTCTGTATACCATATCCTTAGGTAAACCTAAAGCCTCACCAACAATTCTTACTTCATCTTTGTATAAATACTTAATAGGTTCAACTAATTCAAAACTTAAATCTTTAGGTAGGCCACCAACATTATGATGAGCTTTAACACCTTTTGATTCTACAATATCTGGATAGATGGTACCCTGTGCTAAGTATTTAATGTTTTTTAATCTTTTTGCTTGCTTAACAAAAACATCAATAAATACTTTGCCAATTATCTTTCTTTTCTTTTCTGGATCAGCTACTCCTTTTAATTCCTTTAAAAATGTTTTAGATGCATCTACATATATTAAATTTGCACCCATGTTTTTCTTAAACACACTAACAACCTGTTCAGGTTCACCAAGCCTAAGCAAACCATGATTCACATGTACACAAACCAAATTTTTTCCAATTGCTTTAATTAGTAGTGCTGCAACAACAGAAGAATCAACTCCTCCTGATAAAGCTAAAAGTACTTTTTCATCTTTAACTTGTTTTTGAATTTCTTTTATTTGCTTATTAATGAAAGATTGTGCTTGTTTTTTATTTTTAATTCTTTTCATACTTGAAGGTCTTTTATCCATTATTTTTCCTCCGTAGCATTTTTAAGAAGTACATCATGGGCACCACCTTCACTAATTGAGGTTGATGATACAAGTGTTAGTTTAACTTTCTTTTGGAATTCTGGAATTGTTATTGCACCAGAATTACACATAGTTGATTTTATTTTATATGTAGTAATTCTTACGTTTTCTTTTAGAGACCCTGCATATGGCACATATGAATCAACACCCTCTTCAAAAGATAGTTTATTAGATCCACCTAAGTCATATCTTTGCCAGTTTCTGGCTCTTGCTGAGCCTTCTCCCCAATACTCTTTATAATATGTTCCATTAATCATTACTTTATTTGAGTTTGATTCATCAAAACGCGCAAAATAGCGTCCTAACATAACAAAATCAGCACCCATTGCTATTGCCAGGGTAATATGATGGTCATATACAATGCCTCCATCTGAACAAACTGGCACATATATACCTGTCTTTTTAAAGTATTTATCTCTAGCTTTACATACTTCCATTACAGCTGAAGCTTGACCTCTTCCTATACCTTTTGTTTCTCTGGTGATACAGATAGATCCTCCACCAATTCCAACCTTCACAAAGTCTGCTCCTGCATCAGCTAAAAAATTAAATCCTTCCGCATCTACTACATTACCAGCGCCACATTTAACCTTGCCTTTATATTTTGTTTTTATCCAACTTAAAGTTTCTGCTTGCCAATCTGAAAAACCTTCAGATGAATCAATACACAAAATATCTGCACCAGCCTTAACTAGTGCCGGTACCCTTTCTTTATAATCTCTTGAATTGATACCAGCTCCTACAATATATCTTTTGTTTTCATCTAATAATTCATTAGGATGATCTTTATGATTATCATAATCTTTTCTAAATACTAAAGATTTTAAATTTCCTTTTTTATCAACTATTGGTAATGTGTTTAATTTATGATCCCAAATAATGTCATTAGCTTCAGATAAACTAATGCCATCTTTTGCAGTTATAAGTTTTTCAAGTGGAGTCATAAATGATTTAACTTTTGCGTTTAATGGTGTTCTAGAAATTCTATAATCTCTTGATGTTACAATTCCTAATAATTTACCATTGCCTGTTCCATCATCGGTAACCGCCATTGTTGAATGATTTGTTTTTTCTTTGAGTTCTAAAACATCTTTTAAAGTTGCATCAGGTTTAATATTTGAATCACTTGTCACAAAACCAGCTTTATATGCTTTAGCTCTTTTAACCATTTCTGCTTGTGATTCTATTGGTTGGGCACCGAATATAAAAGCTATTCCACCTTCAGCTGCTAATGTAACCGCAAGCTTATCACCAGACACTGATTGCATGATTGCTGAAACCATCGGAATGTTTATGGATATAGATGGCTTTTGTCCTTTTTTATATCTGACTATTGGTGTTTTTAAAGACACATTGTCAGGAACACACTTTTTTGTTGTGTGACCAGGTATTATTAAATACTCGTTGAATGTTCTTGAAACCTCATTAGTTATTTTGGTCATAATGGTCTCCTTTTTCTTGATATTATCATATAAAAGCAAAAAAGGCCTATTGGCCTTTTGCTATCTTATTCAACTCTTGTCTTATCTCCCAGAGTCAAAATCAAATTTAAGATAATTCCTGAGATTGCAGCTCCTGCAACACAAGGGATATTCATATTAAAGAAAGGAATGTTTCCACCAAAGGCATATTGGCCTCCTAAACCTACAATGCACACTAAGGCAATTACTGCAATATTCTTAGAATCAAACATTGAAACGCCCTTATCTATCAAAATTGCTATACCTTGTGCAGCTATTGCACCAAAGCAATATACCTCAATTCCTCCTATTACAGCTAGAGGAATACCATATATTATTTGAATTAATGGTGTAAAACATGACACGATCATTGCGATTATTGCTGCAACAAACAAAGCTGGAACAGAAAATACTCTAGTTATAGCCATGGTAGAGATATTTTCACCATAGTTTGTACCAGCTGGACCACCTACAAATCCTGATACCATATCACATATACCATCACCTATTAAGTTTTCTCCTAATAAAGAAACCATGTCGTAATTCTTGCTGCCTTTACCTTTTTCCATAGCAACATCATTTACATATATATCTAATTGATACATGTGTGCTGTAGATTCTGGTATTGTCGCAATTGCAATAGGCATAATTCCAAACATTGCAGCTAAAGAAAACTTAGGGAAAGTAAATGCAGGTAATGCAAATATTGAACCATCACCTATTTTGAAACTTGAAGCAGCAAGTGCTTCTGCAGGTACTGCTCTAAATAAATTTATTCCACCTATGAAATTAAATAGTGCTGCAACAACACAACCTGTTAATACTCCAAGTAGTAAAGGTAATTGTCCCATTAAACCTTTTAAGTATCTTGAATAAATACAAGTTGCAATAAAAGTAACCAATCCTACAACTAACCATGCATAGGATACTGGACTTCCTTGTGTTACATCTAATCCATTAACACTATTTCCAATTCCTAAGACATCAGAAAGTGCATTGCCTGCTAAAGTTAAACCAATAACCATTGATACGGTACCTGTGATTGAAGCAGGTAAGAACTTTTCAATTTTTTCTGCACCAAATTTTTTAACTATTAGTCCAGCAGCTATTGATACAAAACCTGACATTATAATTCCAAATTGTGCTTTGGAAATTAATTCAGGAGGAAGGATACCGGTAGCTTGCCAAGAAGCAATTTGTTCTGCGCTACCTTCAGCCATTGCCATTGCACTAACTGCTGATAGATACGCAAACGAAGATCCATAATATAAAGGAATTCTTCTTTTAGTAATTAAAATAAAACACAGGGTAGCAAGTCCAGAAGCGAAAATAGTTGTTGAGACTTGAAACCCTGTGATTAATGCAACAGTAATAGTAGCTGGAAACATTACAATTACTTGTTGTAAAGCGTAAAGAAGTAACTTTCCAATTGAAGGTACTTCATCTGGAAGATAACCTAGTTTTTGTTGTTTAATGTGTGTCATAAACTTTACTTTTCCTTTCTATAATTCAAAACCCATTTTTTCAAGAATAACAAACTTTTATACTCATAATCAATACTTTTTTGACAAAAAATACAAGTTTCGTATATAGTATATGATAGAGTTTTATCCCCTTATTGAAACATTCAAAAAGGAATAACTCTTTTTTTATTATTTTATTATTAAAAATATCTAAAATATTGCCATGGCAATATTCAAAACCTTTATTTATAATGGTTTATTGCTTTAGTTTCTTTATATTAAAGAAATAGATAGCTGATACTAAACTTGCGAAAATCCATGATAATGGATATGCAAATATTGGATAAACTGGTGTAATTTGAGGAACAAATAATATATAAATTATTCTGACAAAACAGATTGTTATTAAAGCAATTATTAATATTGCTTTTGCATTTCCTATGGCTTTACAAATCGCTGATACCGATTCAACTATTCCATATATTATATATGAACATGCTATTACTTTTATCATCCTATAAGCAATATCAATTGTATTTAAATCTGTTAAAAAGAAAGATGCTAATGTTGATCCAAAGTTATAGAATATTAATCCATAAAATATTGATCCAATTATAAATAAACAAACTGTAACATATGCAGTGTTTTTAACTCTTTTAATATTGCCATGACCATAATTCTGTCCAGCTATAGTTAATGCAGCGGTACCTAATGCATTTGCATAACACCAAAACATTCCATCAATTGTACTGTATGCAGAATAAGCTGCAACTGCATCAGTGCCAAACGAATTTATTTTTTGTTGAATGAAAGTATTCGGAATTGCAAACAACATACTTTGAATTGAAAAGGGGATACCGATATATAAAATATCTCTCAATATTTCTAAATCATATCCAAATTTTTTTAAAGAGAAATGATACACATCACTTGTATAATTAAAAATTATCAAAACAACAATTGCACAAACTAAGTGAGCTAGTAGGGTAGCCAACGATGTACCAAGCACACCCAACTTAAAGACACCCGCAAGCAATATATCAAACACAATTTTCACAACTGCTGTTAGTAAAATAAAATACACTGGTCTTTTTGAATCACCACTAGCTCTTATAATTGATACACCTGTTTGATAAATAAAATAGGGTACTAGTGATATAAAATAGATTCTTAAATATATTAATGAATTTTTAATTGTATCTGACGGTTCATTCATCAACTCTAATAAACTAGGAGATAATAAAATCATTATTATAGAAACTATGCCACCAAGGATTACAGAAATAAAAAATCCATTCTTTACAGAGTTTTGGACTTTTTCCATATCTGCTCTTCCATAATTTTGTGCAACCTTTACTGTTATAGCCGCTGTTATACCACTTACTAAATTAAGAATAATATTTATTATTGCCGTAGCTGATCCACCAACACTTGCTAAAGCAGCTTTACCTACAACCTTACCAAGTATCACAGAATCTACAATTCCATAGATTTGTTGGAGCATATATCCTAAAAAAGCAGGAAAAAAGAACAAAATCATTTGTTCTAATAAATTTCCATTTAAAATATCTCTTTTTATCTTATTCCTGAACAATTTTTCTTCTTCCTATTTGCTTTTTAAAGTACTTTTCTTCATTTTTTAAGTATCTTAGCTCTTTTTTTAGATTCTCTCTAAGTGTTAAATTTCGCATAATATCACTTAAATCTGTTTTTCCAACAGGGCCAAGGTAATCATTATTTATTTTTTTACCATTTCTATAAGTTAAATAATAATAACCTTTATTATTTCTATATAATATATTGATGTGTCCCTTAGGAATACTTAATAAAAGGTTGTTAATCTCATCTTGCCTATTTTGATTAACTTTTAGCTTCTCTACTAACTCTAATTTATTAATATCCATATATTTATAATATTACTATTGCTATACAAAAACAATATAAAAAGCTTATTTTTGTTTAATAAGCTTATTATCTATTAATTATTATATTCTTCAATAATCTTAACACCACTAGATGTGCCTATTCTAGATGCTCCAGCATCTATATAATCTAGGACGTCTTTTAAGTTTCTTATTCCTCCAGCAGCTTTAACTTTTATTTTATCTTTTACTATAGATTTCATTAATTTAACATCTTCAATGCTTGCGCCACTAGTTCCAAACCCTGTAGAAGTTTTTATATAATCTGGTTTAATCTTTAGAGCTATTTCACATAATTTAATCTTTTCATCTTGATTTAAATAGCAATTTTCAAATATAACCTTTGATATTACATTATATTTTCTGCATAAACTTACAATCTGAAACATTTCTTCTTCTATATATTTATAATTTTTTTCTTTTAGTTCTGTTATATTAATTACATAATCTATTTCATCAGCACCATTATCTATAGCGTCTTTTGTCTCAAATACTTTTGATTGTATGCTTTGTTGTCCTAAGGGGAAGCCAATTGCTGCACCTACATGAACACCTGAGCCTTTTAAATATTCTTTAGCTCTTTTTGTTTGTCCTGAGTTTATCGCAACCATAACAAAACCATATTTAATAGCTTCTTTACACAACTTTTTAATATCTTCATCAGTTGAATCAGCTTTTAAATATGTGTGATCAATCATATTAGCTAAATTTTTTTGATCTATCATAATATCTCTAAAATTTCTTTTTCGTTGTCGTTTGTTTTGAATGAAATATTTATACTCTTATAATATTCATTCATATATTTTCTAAATAAATAAATCTGTCCTATTATTAATTTTATATCTACATCTTTATCATGATAAATAACTATTTCTAAATTATCTTTATCAACAACTTTATATAATTGATTATTAGAATTATTTATAAATCTATAGTTGTTTTCTGTTGCATATTTCTTCATTACTCTATTAGATTTTTTATATTCTTTATCATTAATCTTAATGTCTTTAACTTTGTTTTGTGTTCTATATAATGCATATAACATTTCTTCTTTTTCTATTGCATCTAAATTATCATCATAATTAGACCATAAATCATTTGATTGTTTAGCTAAATATAATAAATTAGATACAACTTCTTCTGGTTTTAGATATATGTATGATTCCACGTTACTAGAAATATTCATACCACATTCACTTAAATATACAGGTTGAAAAAACACCACGTTCTTTAAAAAGAAACTTGATATTTTTTGTGGTAACTTTTTATCTTTAGAAACTTTTAAAATTGCTTCCTTAAATTCTTCTATATTTTTATAACCATTTAATATTCCATATTTATTCCACATTGATTTAACACTAGCTAAATTAATGTCTACTAGTCTACCAAAGCCAACAATACCTTTTTCTTTTTTGTTTTGGTGTTCTTTATCTTTAGATAAAAAGAATACTAAATCTCCAGGTTTAAAATCGGAAAAATTAATTTTATTTGATAAACGCCAAAAGTTCATCGTTTTATGTTTATTTAAGCGATGAAGTTCTAACATTTTTGAATCAGTTATATATGCAATTGATGCCATCCTTAATTAAATTATAACCTTATTTTTTAAGTTCATCATATACATATTTATCATTAATTATTTCTATAAATGTTTGTGCAACACCCTTATTTAAGAATGAAGATTTATCGGCAACATAGACACCAAGCTCTTCTGCTTTAGCATATACACTAGGATATTTTCTATCCAAATCCTCACCAATACATATCACGGGCTTTGATAACATATTTCCAAATTTAGAATTGTGAACATGTATCTCGTTTAAATCACTAGTTTCGGCTTTTGATGATTTACAACTCACAAATAAAGTTTTATTATTCTTAACAGCTAAACAATCTATTTCACATCTTACTGGTGTATTATATTTATCATTAGAAAAATCAACAACTGCCGACATTACAACATCATCAAATTGTTTTGATTCTATTAATTTAATATATAAATAATTCTCTAAGAAGGTACCAGATGTACATACCATTTCTCTTAGTTTTTCTGTTGCGAAGGTTATGGCATATTCATTAATCGAGAATAGTTCTTTAGATTTTTTATAATACTTATCTGTAACAATATTATGAATCTTATCTTTATTTAAATAATATGTTCTTCTGCCTCTATAACTATTCTTACTTAATAAAGAATTTAATTTACTTATATATCTTACAAAGCCAGGATAATCATCAATATTATTCTCAACAATTCTTTTTAATATCTCTTTACTTCTATAATCTTTTATAGGTGCATGCATAATGGATTTAATGGTGCCACCACCTATTTTTAAAATATCTTCTACTTTTAATTTGAAAACTTTACTCTTATATACTTTGTGACTTATATAATCTTTTATGACATTTTCTTCATCATCATAATAAATTAGTTGATTACCATTTTTATATGCTAATTCAAATAGTAGTAGTGAGAGATATTTTGCACCCCCGACATCAGCAATAACTTTTTTATCTGATTTTAATATCTTTAGTATTTCTTTTTCATCATCTTTTAGTTGAAGAAAATGTGTTTTAACTTTCTTATATTTCTTAATTACTTTATCGATGTTGTTTAAAACAGCTTTATCAATATGATGATGATATATATAAAAAATATCTGTCACATCTAGTGATAGTTCACTAATAACGTTGTTTAAAGGGTCATTATTATCTAAAACTGTTACTAATTTAGCCATTTTCTATTTTTCTACGATTATCTAATGCTTTAATTAGAGTTAAATCATCTGCATAATCCAAAGATGAACCCATAGGCAATCCATGAGCTAACCTTGTTACTAAAATGTTTTTATCTTTAAGGATCTTATCCAAATATAAAGCTGTCATTTCGCCATCCATAGTAGGGGATGTCGCTATAATGACCTCTTTTATAGATGGATCTATTCTATTTAATAAAGCATCTATATTTAAATCTTGAGGAAAAACTCCTTTAGAAGAAGATATCAATCCATTTAATACGTGATATTCTCCTTTATAAGATCCTGTTTTTTCTATAGCTACTAAATCTTGAGGATAGGCCACAACCATGATGCTTTGTGTAATCCTTGATTTATCTTTACAAATTAAACATTCATCTTCATCAGATAGAAAACCACACTTTTTACATCTTTTAATATTTTGAATACCTTTAATAGCTTCTACAAAATCATCTATCTCTTCTTGACTATTCTCTAACAAATTAAAAGCATAACGTTGTGCGGTTTTGTTTCCAACGCCTGGTAGTTTTTCTAAAATATTTACTAACTTTTCAAAACTGATAGGGTACATATTATTTTGTAGGAATTCCTAATGCGGATGCCATTGAACCAAAGCTATCGTTTTTAGCTCCTTCAACTTTTTCAATTGCGTTGTTTAATGCAATTGCAATTAAATCTTCAATCATTTCTTTATCGTCAGGATTTAAAATACTTGGATCAACATTTAAACTTAAAACTTTATATTCACCACTTACCACAACTTTAACTAATCCATTTGAAGCTTCACCCTCAAATTCCATAGCATTTATTTTCTCGTTTGTTTCTTCTAATTTTTTTTGCATAGCTTGAGCTTGTTGCATCAATTTATTAATATCCATTATTCTTCTACTCTAACTCCTTCACCAAAAATATTTATTAACTTTTCTTCTTCAGATAATTCTTTTTGTTTTTCTATTTTATATTTTTCAACATACACTGGTTTATTTCTTTTTGAAGCAGGGGTACTCTTATATAAACTAATTAATTCATTTTTCTTATCATTATCAATTCCATAAACCATCTTATCAATTCCAAATTCTTCATTTATAAATTGATATAATTCTTCATTAAATGATTTGGTGTTTATATTATTAGCTTGAGTCTTATTTCCACAAACAATAATCGCATCTTTATTAGAAGCAAACAGCTCAGTACCTATTAATAATTGATAGAACTTTCTTTTTTCTGGTTCATATCTAAAAAGATCTAATTTGTTATAAATGATTTGGTCATTAATTTTTAAATCTTTATTCGCATCTAACAAGATCGACAACAAGAAATCTGTCTCAGGTTCAACCACAAAACTCTCTTGTATTTTTTGTTTTTCTTCAACAACTTTTTCTACTTTTTCTTTTTTCGTTTCTTTAATTTCTACAGTTTCTTTTTGTTTACCAACAGGACTTTCAACAGGTAAAACTACATCCGTATTTCCTGAAGCCATTTTCACTAAACAAAGCTCTAAATATACCAAGAAATTCTCATTTTGTTTTTCCCGGGAAATTACTTCCTCTAGATTTTTAGCGTCTTTTAGAAGTTTTTGTACAGAAACGGTGTTTATTATTTCTTGTGCTTCTACAGGAGAGATTTTACTTAATAAAGTCTCTTTTCCTTGATCAGAATATATTAAAGAATCCTTACAAATCTCTAATAAATCTAAAGCTAATCTTTTAGTATCAACACCTTTAGAATACATACTTCTTAAATCACTAATGACTTCACTAATTTGGTTTTGATGAATCTTTAAAAACATTTCTACTTCATCTTTTGTAGAAGTCAAACCAAAGATTTTTTCAATATCTGAAATTCTTAATTCATCAGGATTATATGCAAGACATTGTTCAAGAATAGATAGGGCATCTCTCATTCCTCCCTCAGCCATTCTTGCAATCTCATCAACAGCTTTTTCA
The DNA here is from genome assembly GCA_902795865.1 of uncultured Erysipelotrichaceae bacterium. Classification (GTDB taxonomy): domain Bacteria; phylum Bacillota_I; class Bacilli_A; order Erysipelotrichales; family Erysipelotrichaceae; genus Colivicinus. The sequence goes on from CADBMV010000014.1 coordinate 11,065, forward strand.
TCATATGGAATCTTTTCCATATTCAATACTTCGCTAGTTCTTTTTTTGATTTCAAATAAACTTAATTTAGAAAAATTATATCTTTGACAACGAGACAGTACCGTTGGTATAACTTTTTGAGGATCAGTAGTTGCGAAAATAAAAATTACATGAGCAGGTGGCTCTTCTAAAGTTTTTAAAAGAGCATTGAAAGCCTGCGTTGACAACATATGAACTTCATCAATAATGTATACTTTATATTTTCCAATTAGTGGAGCGTAGGGTACTTGATCAATGATTTCTCTAACATCATCAACGCCGTTGTTGCTAGCAGCATCAAGTTCAATTATATCTGGGTGATTACCTTCAAGATATGCTTTGCAGTTTTCGCACTCATCACAAGCTTCATCTAAAAAATGTTCACAGTTAATTGCTTTAGCAAATAATTTTGCGATTGTTGTTTTACCAGTACCTCTAGGTCCTGCAAAAAGATATGCATGTGCAATTTTATTGTTTTTTATTGCATTAACTAATGTTTTAATAACGAACTCTTGACCTACAACTTCCGAAAACTTACTAGGTCTATAAGTTCTATATAATACTTGATACGCCATACAACTATTATACCTCACAAAAACCCATAATAATGGGTGCCCTTATGTTTTATAAATATTTCCAAGGAAATTATCTTTTATTCTTAAAGAATTCTTTTAATATATCTGAACATTCTTCAGTATATAGTTCTTCTATGTTTGGATAATGATTTATATTTTTTATATCAATTAATTTTATATTTGAAACTAAAGCTCCACCTTTTGGATCTTTACATCCAAAATATACATTATCAATTCTTGAATTAACTATGGCTCCAGCACACATCATGCATGGCTCCAGACTTATATACATATCGCAACCTTTTAGATTCCAATTATTTAATTTTTTTGTTGCTTTAAGAATGCATTCTATTTCTGCGTGAAAAATTGCAGAATTTTTCTTCTCTTTTTTATTGTGAGCTCTAGCAATTATTTTTCCATCCTTAACTATTACACAACCCACAGGAACTTCATCTTCTTTAAAAGCTTTTTGGGCTTGTATATAGGCTTGCTTCATAAATCTATTCATAATAAAGAAAATGGTACACACAAACAGAGGTTCGTATGGCTGCTTGCTTCCGCACCTGACCAAGTTAGTAACATGTATGT
>CADBMV010000015.1 GCA_902795865.1 uncultured Erysipelotrichaceae bacterium
TATGTAGTTGTACTAAAAACTCATATTCGCTTTTAAGTGAATCATATTCTTTCTTTAATGATTTATTCTTAAACAGTATTTCTTTTGCGTTAGAATGAGTTATTATTTTCATAATATTATTATATGGTAATTATACCATATTAATCAACAGTTACTCGTAATGATAGCGGTTTAATTTTCACTAATTTTCAAACATGAAAACCCAAAAATGTACTGTATTAAATAGGATGAAGCATCAATCCGTCATTAATGATGATTCTTTGTATTAGTCTATAAGAATTTTATATAACATTATTTATATAGCAAATCGTTTATTACGACATGTCACTTATTGACTTACTAAACATTAAGTTGATTATAAACTTGAAAAAAATAGCTACGCTGATTTTGATTAAAAAATGAGTTTATATTGTCTTTGAATTCTAAAAATGAAATTTAGTTATTTGTTACGATAAACAATCAAATGTCATACAAGTTTTGCAACCCATGTTTCTGATAAACAACAAAAAGATTTAAACACCTAGTCAACTAGCGACTTAATGTATTCTCTCAATCTTTTGTCCTCACAATACACATAAGTACCCATCATTCCTCTAGTCAATAAAACATTATATGTGTTCCTGATAAGTTTTTCTGCAAGTTTATCTTCTGCTTTTCTGATTCCACTTGTTAAATCTGTTTTTGCATTCTCTTCTTTGTGAAAAACTAATTTCGTTCCATCGTAAGTTAAATCTTTTCCTATTATTACACCACAATAATTCATATCTAAACCTTGACAAGTGTGAATACAGCCAATTTCTTCTATCGAATTGGAATCATTTAACCACGAGTAATTATTACCATATCCTTTATACCTTAAATTCCATTTGGCTTTAAACTCGCCATTATCGAGAACAATATCGTACAAGTCACAGTCTCTATCGTTGTTTTTGCTTATCCAGTTGTAGGTATATCCAGCAACAACTCTACATTTTCCGCTTTTCTCGTCTTTTTTATAAAGTTTATCCTTTTGTTTAATTGCATCCAACATTTCTTTTGCACTATCAAAAACTTTGAAATCGTAATGTTTGTTACATGTGTAACGAGCACTTTTATCATAACCTTCATATCCTAAAAGGTTTTTAATAAAGTAGATGTATTCTTCTCCTCCAAGAACTCTAAATTGAGTTGTTAGTTCTAAATCACTACCTTCTTTCACTCTAATGTGTAATCTTTCTGCAGTTTTTTTGATAATATCAACGTTTGCATAATCATCAATTGTCACTGCTTGATCCTCATCAATGAAAAAGACAGATACTCTTGATCCTTTAATTATTCTTTCAAACATATGAGTACCTTTTTTTAAACCAACACCATTTTTGTAATCAAATATTCTGTGTGCCTCATCTATTAATACGCAATCAAATTCATTCTCTCCACTATCTTTAAAAATAGTTGGATATTTAAATAGGTTTTTAATCACTTTTTTCTTAAAATCATTTTGTATTAATTCTTGAGTATATAATACTTTCGGAGCAGAATTCACCGCTAGATAGATTGCGTTCTTTCTGTCTCCATCTTTTCCTGAAATTAGTCTTCCTAATGCGTTTAATGCTACTACAGATTTTCCTGTACCAGGGCCACCTTTGATTATTATGACTCTCTTTTCATTATAATAAAGAGCATCTTTAACCAGTGCTTCAATTTCTGAAACAGCATTGGCTTGAGATTCGTCGTATGAGAAAAAATCATTGCCTTCCAAACTACTTTTTAGCATATCTGACAAATGCTTAGAAGGAGTAATTTTACTATTTTCAATATTATATAAGATGCTACCATCACCATATTTTACGAACTTATTAATAAACTTAATAAGTTTATCTTTGTCGTCTTGCAAAAATACAGGAGCATCTTTAACCAAAGGATAATCATCAAGATTCTCTAAAAGTATAGAGTACTCTTCTTTCATGTTATGAAGATATGAACAAGCCGATATTTGAACTTTTTTCTCTTGTATATACTCATTAAAATTCTTTAATAAATTTGCATAATTGTATGCTTGGTAAGATGGATGCCAATGATCTTCCACACCATTTTTGCCACTAGCTAAAACGTAGTCTCTCTTACGAGAACCACTTACATTAGACCATTGTTTTAATTCAATAATTAAAACGTTTTTATTGCGTTCTTCATCAGCTCCATACAATAATAAATCAATTCTATCTCTAGATTGTCTTATCTTGTATTCTATGGCTATACCTACATCTTCCTTATCAATATCACAATAATCTAATACAGTTGCAATAGCAGGTAAAGAGTTATCCCATGCTCGTACCTGAGAATCATCAAAACTTGAAATACCGTTTATACGCATCTTTTCAGATACTATATCAGATATTTTTCTCATCTCTTCATCATTACATTGATCAATAAAATTTTTAACACTATCTTGGTAAATTATCATAGTTTATTGTATTTATCAGATTTTCCTTTACTCTTTTCAACTGGATATTTTATAGCGTTCTTATCCATCTTCTTATCTGCTATATCTATTAAATCAACGCCTATTCTATCAGCGAGATCTAATAAATAAATATATACATCAGCCATTTCATCAGTTAAATCTTCTAAATCAAATTCACTATTCCATTGAAAACATTCCAAAAGTTCTCCTGCTTCTATAGAAATACTTTTAGCTAAATTTTCAGGAGAATGGAATTGACTCCAATCACGCTCCAAATGAAATTGTTTGATTTTGTTTTGTAATTTTTCAAGTTTATCCATAACACTATTGTAAAACAAGTTTTAACAATCTTCTCATATTACTTTTTTACATTTTTTAATCTTTCTATGACTATCTTATCGATTGGCAACAACTTTATTGTTTCTGTTTCGTCTATCAACAACCACTTTGCTGATTCATGTTCCTTAAGAGTAATATCATCTGATACTAACGAACATATATAACAATCCATTTTTATATGAAATTCAGGATAATCATGCTCAACTGTACATAAATATTTATCTATTATTATATCTGCATCTAATTCTTCTTTTATTTCTCTAATTAAAGCTTCTTGAGGTGTTTCTCCATCTTCTATTTTTCCGCCAGGAAATTCCCACCAATCTTTATAATCTCCATATCCTCTTTGAGTTACAAAGTATTTATCATCTTTTTTAATAATAGCTGCTACTACTTCTATACTTTTCATATTTATATTTCTTTTATTCCTAAACTCTTTAAATATTCATATGTACTATCATAATATTCTGGTAATCTTGTAGAATCTTCTGGATATCCACTTATAGTTTTATTACTATTTCCATCAGGAACACATATTACCATTCCTGCTCTTGCTCTAGTTAATAAAACTCTATATGCATTTAACATATATTTTAGTTGTTCGTGTTTGTTTTCACCATTATCTAATACTTCATTCCATTGTGTCTTTCCATTAAATTTATAGAATTTCCATTTTCCATTGTCATATCTCATATCCGCATCCCACAATACACAAGTATAATCAAGCTCTAAACCTTGTACTTGTATTTCTGTTGCTGCGTCTTCTAAATAATTAGATGATCTTGTATCAATTTTATCTTCTAAAAACCAATGAACAGCATCTTCATCACCTTGCTTTAATACATGAATGCCTAATGGTTTATATCTTGCTGATTCTTTACTAATTAATACACCCGTTCTTTCTGTTCCTCTTACTTTTTCATGTAACCAAGATTTAGCTTTTTCTATATCTCTTGTTAATACTATAGGATATCTATCTTTTATTTCTTCATATAAGTTATGTGCTTTATCATCTATCGACAATAATGCATGTATAAAAGCAGATAGTTTCTCAGCTCTATACGATCTTAAAGAAACACCAAGGTGTAACTTATCACTATAAGTAACATTCTTATTATCTTTTAATAGTTCATTTACTTTACCCTCTGCATATTCTGGTTCAGTAAGTTGTGGTGATATATAAACCTTCCAATGAGTAAATACTTCATTTAA
>CADBMV010000016.1 GCA_902795865.1 uncultured Erysipelotrichaceae bacterium
CACTGTTGAATAAAAGATTGGTAGAAAAGGAGAGTGTATATTCGTTAACCATCATTAATTAGATGAGTTAATTAGAATATACCAGGAATAATGATAAAGACTGAAAAGATTTTTAAAGATAATAATGAATATTTTGAAGTGACAATGGATGATAAGGTATATGATTTACCTTTTAAGGTATTAGGTGGTAAAAAAGTTGCTTTTTTGGATATTTCTGGACAAGTTAGTTTAGTAGAAACCACTAGTAAGCTATTAGTAGACAAGATAATAGATTTAAATTTAGAATTTGATACCATTTTAAATCCTGTTTCTAAAAGTAATGCTCTAGCACATGCAATTGCGGTAAATTAGAGCAAAAAAACAGGTAAGAATATCGATTATACTGTAGTAGCTAGAAAGAACTTAAGTGATACAAAAGTTAGTGCTACATATCACTCTGTCACTACTAAGAATGAGCAATTAATGTCTTTAAGTGATGACGATGCTGAATATATTAAAGGAAAGAAAGTATTACTTGTAGATGATGTTTTTGGCGCTGGTGGAACTACAAATGCTTTAAAGAGCTTGTGTGAAAAAGCACAGGCTCAGATAGTTGGACATGCTTTAATTGCAGTAGAAAAAGGATCTATACTACCTGAAGGATTAATATACTTATTTGAGCTTCCTTTAGCAGAATAAAGCATATAAATTGAGTCTTATTGACAATACCCGTTAGAATAATAATGGGTATTTTTTATTATTTTTTAAAAAAAATGCAATTTTTTGCGATAAAAATGGATATTAATCTGTTTACTTAGTGAAAGGGCATATTGCAAAGCAGTGAAATTATGAGTGAAACAACAACAAATCAAGAAAAAACCGTAAACTCTAAATATTTAGATGAATGCATTTTTGCAATAGCCAAAAATGACCTTTCATACATGAACGAACTCTATATATACACTCATGTTCAGGTTTATTCATATGTCCTTTCAATTCTTAAGAATAAACATGATGCAGAAGATGTAACTCATGATACATATGTAACTGTTTACAATAATGCTCATTTGTACAAATCTAGAGGGAAACCACTTGCGTGGCTGATCACCATAGCTAAGAATCTATCCTTAACTAAACTAAATGATAGAAATAGATTTGACAACAACGATATATCGCAATATCAAATAGCTGATGAAAAGGGTTTGTCTAGTGTGGATAGGGTTACACTTGAAACATGTCTAAATCACTTAAATGATGAAGAAAGGCAGGTTGTTGTTTTACACGCAATCTCCGGATTTAAACATCGGGAGATTGCTCAAATACTTGATATGTCCCTATCGGGAGTGCTATCAAAGTATAATCGAGCGATTAAGAAATTAAAAACACAGTATGAGAAAGGAGAAATGATATGAACAATAAAGAGATTGAAAAAAATATAGTACAGGCATTTAGTAAAATTGACGATGGTAAACAACTTGAGAGTATCCTTTCTGATTGTGTTAAACAAGAAAGAAGGATGATAGTCATGGAAGAAAGAAATGAAAATAGATGGTTACCAAGAATTCTTACTTTAGCTACAGTGTTTATGCTTGTTGTTGGAATAATGTTTGGTACAAGACAAATGAATAGTTTTAATGAAATCGTTGCTGCAACTATTTCATTAGATGTCAATCCAAGTATTGATATTAAGATTAATAGAGAAGAAAAAGTTATTGATGTATTAGCTTTAAATAAAGATGCTCAAAAGATTGTTGGCGATATGGATTTTAAAGGAAGCAATCTTGATGTTACCGTTAATGCTTTAATTGGATCACTTGTTAGAAATGGTTATATTAATGATATTACTAATTCAATTCTAATCTCTGTAGAAGATGACGATGAATTAGCTGCTAAGAATCTAGAAACTAAGTTAATGGAAGAAATTTCAAACTTATTAAATAAAGGTTCTGTTTTATCACAACAAGTAAAAACAGATGAAGAAATAAAAAAGATTTCTAATGATTATGGAATTACTTTAGGTAAAGCACAAATGATTAAAGAATTAGCTGATAGAAGTACTATTTATACTTATGAAGATTTAGCTGGTTTAACAATCAATGAATTAAATCTATTAAGTAAAAATTTAGACGATTCTTCTTTACAAAGAAATGGTCAACCAAGTGATAAAGCTTATATTGGGGTTGATAAAGCTAAACAGATTGCATTTGAAAATCTAGGTGTAGTTGAAGCAAATGTAAAAGGCTTAGATATTGAATTAGATTTTGATAATAGAAGAATGGTATATGAAGTTGAATTTAGCGTGGATGGCATTGAATATCAATATATTATTGATGCATTAGATGGAGAAATCATTTTCATTGATAGAGATAATATTAGAACTAATTCATCAAATCAAACAGTTCCTAATAATACTGGAACAAACACTAATACAAACACTAATAATAGTGGCACAGCTGCAACAGGTTTAATAGGTGAAGCAAAGGCAAAACAAATCGCTTATAATCACGCAGGTGTAGCTGAATCATCAGTATCTAGCTATCATGTTAAAAGAGAATATGATGATGGCGTAGTTAAATATGAAATTGAATTCTACGTTGGAAATACAGAATATGATTATGATATAAATGCGAAGACTGGAACTATTATTAAATTCGAAAGTGAAGTTGATGATGATTATATACCAGTAAGCACAAATGCTTCTAGCCCTTCAAATTCACAAGCTAGTCAATCATCTGGTGACACATATAAAGTTGAAAACGGTGTTGTATATGAATACGACGATGGTAGATGGGAAGCTGAAAACGATAAGAAGGTTGAAAATGGTGTTGTCTATGAGTATGATGATGGAAAATGGCAAGCAGATAAGAAAACCGAAGGAAACATCACATATGATTACGATGAAGACACAGGAACTTGGGAAGCAGACGAAAAAGTAGAAAACGGTGTTAGATATGAATATGATGATGACACTGGAACTTGGGAAGTTGATAACGACGATTAATAGTCAGTAGAAAATATATATAGGCTAAGCAGCCATAAAAACTAGCGTTGATATTCTACGCTAGTTTTTATAAGTATTCATGCTTCGTCATATTCATATGATATTTGTAAGTTGTGATATTCATCAGCAACATCATCTAGTACACTAATTACTTTTAAGGAAAAATCATTCACATCATCCATATTAATTACTACTATTTCTGTATTATCTAATTCAGATAGACAATCATATAAAGCATCTAAGTTTTCTCCATAATAATCAGGAAAATTAAATAATTGTTTTAAATATTCATGTTTATCTTTATTCAATAAATTAATATCTAAAATAATCTTATCGTTGTAGTTTTCATTAACTTTATACTCTATTTCAAAATTATGATAATCATTATAAACATCATTTATCACTCTTAATATAAACGATGCTTCATCATTTAATGCTTCATCATTATTTACTATTATTTTTGTATCTTCTAGTTTATGTAAATAAGAATATAATTCATCTAAACTATCACCATTAAAATCATTAAATAATTCATTTAAATATTTGTATGTGTCACTATTTAGTTTTTTTGTTTCTAATAATATTTCATTCATAATCAAGGTTCTCCATATAATAGTTCAAATGTATTGTAGTGATCATCAGTATAATATATTAGACCATCATTAGAATAGACAATTCTTTTAGCATTTCTAGTGCCACCTTCATAGTCAATATCACATTCATAGTATTGTCTGCCTTTTTTCTTAGGAAGATTTCCTTCTCTATTTGTGAATTTATCTCCACCAATACTACAACCTTCACATACTTTTAACAAATTGCCTTTAGATGCAACCCAACCCATATCTTTTGCCTTACTTTTAGATACATAATTCTCAGGAAGCTTATTATAGGTATGAATATATAGTGCTACATCTTCTTTAGATGTATAATGTCCATTTTCATCAATTTGAACTTCTACAACAGGATTATCAATTATAGGATCTTGTCTATTGGAAAATACGGAATATGCAAAAAAACCCAAACCAATAAGTACAATCACTAATAAAATCTTAAACAATCTTTTCACATAATAATTATATTACATTTAAAAGTATATGTATTTTCTTCATAGTATAATGTATTTAATAGAGGTGAATTAGTTATGAATAAAATATTTAATATAATATTTAATCATTTGTGGGCAAATCAATTATTTAAGATATTAATTGAAGGTAATAATGCGATTTATGTGTGTTTGTTTTTGTTTGTTTTGATTATGATTGGTTATTTTGTTAAGTTGAAGAGGAATTAGTAGATGAAGGATTTAGAGATTTTAAAGATTATTGAAAAAGAAAAAGAAAGACAAAGAAACAATATTGAACTTATTGCATCTGAAAACTATTGTAGTGAAGATGTAAGAAATGCTGTAGGTAGTGTTTTAACAAATAAATATGCTGAAGGTTACCCTAGTAAAAGATATTATGGTGGCTGTGAATATGTTGATGAATCAGAACAATTAGCAATCAACAGAGCTTGTGAGCTTTTTAATGCTGAACACGCTAATGTTCAACCACATTGTGGCTCTAGTGCTAATATGGCTGTTTATCGCTCTGTTTTAAAACAAGGTGATATGATTTTAGGTATGTCTTTAGATGCTGGTGGGCATTTAACTCATGGTTATAAATTAAGTTTTTCTGGTAGTGATTATGAAGTATATACATATGGAGTCAATAAAGAAACAGAAATGATTGATTATGATGAAGTTGAAAAAATTGCTCTAGAAGTAAAACCAAAAATGATTATTGCAGGAGCTAGTGCTTATGCAAGGTTAATTGATTATAAAAGATTTAGACAAATAGCTGATAAAGTTGATGCATATTTAATGGTTGATATGGCTCATATTGCAGGATTAGTCGGTGCAAAACTTATTCCTAGCCCAGTAGAATATGCTGATTTTGTTACTACAACAACACATAAAACTTTAAGAGGACCAAGAGGTGGTTTGATTCTGTGCAAAGAAAAGTATGCTAAGCAACTTGATAGAGCAGTTTTTCCAGGTATACAGGGAGGACCTTTGTGTCATGTGATTGCGGGTAAGGCAATTTGTTTTTATGAAGCTATGCAAACTGAATTTGTAGAATATCAAAAACAAGTTCTAAAAAATGCTAAGGTTTTAGCTAATACTTTAAAAGAAGAAGGATTTAAAATTGTCTCTGGTGATACCGACAATCACATGGTATTAGTTGATGTTAAAAGTAGTGCTGGGATTACTGGAAAAATGTTAGAGAGTAGATTAGATGAAGTAAATATTACAGTTAATAAGAATTCTATTCCATTTGATATAGAAAAACCTGCTTATACTAGTGGTATTAGACTTGGCACTCCAGCCATGACTACTAGAGGTTTTAAAGAAGAAGAATTTGTTAAGGTAGCAAAATGGATATCAAGAATTGCTTATAATATTGATTGTGAAGAGACTAAAAATGAAGTCAAAGCAGAAGTTATGGAATTAATGAAGGAATTTTAAAATGAACGAAGTATTAAAAGCATTAAAAGAAAGAAGAAGTATTAGAAAATTTAAAGATGATATGCCTTCAAAAGAAATGATTGATCAAATAATTGAAGCAGGCTTATATGCACCTAGTGGCAAAAATAAACAAGAAACAATCATAGTTTGTGTTACTAATAAAGATTTAAGAGAAAAGCTTGTTAAAGCAAATAGAGAAATTGGTAATTATCCTGAAGGTTCAGATCCTTTTTATGGAGCACCTGTTATTTTGATTGTTTTAAGTAAAAAAGCACAAGGTTTAAATTATATTTATGATGGCGCTCTAGTTATGGGCAACTTATTAAATGCAACACACGCTTTAGGTTTGGGTGGTATTTGGATTAATAGAGCTAAACAAGAATTTGATACTGATGAATTTAAACAAATTTTAAATGATTTAAATATTGAAGGCGAATACGAAGGAATAGGGCATTGTGCAATTGGCTATATAGATGGAAAAAACCCAGAGCTATTAGCGAGAAAAGAAAACAGAGTATATTACATAGATTAAAGGGGTGTATGGACACCCCTTTAATTAAATATTTTTCCTGGATTTAAGATATTTTTTGGATCAAATACTTTTTTAATACCTTTCATCATTTCTATTTGTTTATCACCTAATTGTTCATGAAG
>CADBMV010000017.1 GCA_902795865.1 uncultured Erysipelotrichaceae bacterium
TAAAATATAAAGTCATCGATAATAAGATGACTTTTTTTATGAAAAAGTTAGGAATCTTCATAGTTTTAGTGAATAAAGAAATGAAGGAGCTAAAACTATGGAAAAACGTATAAACTACAATTTAATATTATTCATCTTAGGAATAATAATTTCTTTATCATTATTTTTTACACATGTTTTTAAACAAAACATCAGAAAACTGAATTATTTAAAAAACAATATCATTTTTTCTGAAAACACAAATAATAAGCTTTTGTCTATGTGGGGGGTGAATTAAAATGCTCAAACTCTTTAAATCTACTGTCATTATTATATCCTTTTGTATATCCCTTCTCACCCCTCACATTGTTTTTGCTGAAGATATAAATATTCAAACAACAATCAATGATGATTCTTTTGCTGTGAATTATTATTTTGTCGATTCAAAAACTTTAAGTAGTGATGATTTACCTGAGGAAGTATTAAAACTAATTCCTGATAAAGAATATGTATCATCAGTTAATGAAGTATCTTTATTAAACTTTGATGAGTCAGTTGATTCTTATGTGTTTGATAGATGGGAAGGAGGAATTAATATAGATGATAAACAAATCACTTATATAGGCTTGTGGAAGAAGTTGTCATTTAGATCTATTCCTCATCCAGGATATTCACCAGATGCAGCAGCAGGTAGTCAATATTCTGTATCAATGGGTGGTACTGTTTCAGGAGCAACAATGCATCAAACATTAAATGGATCTGAAGCTATATGTATAGAACCAGAAGTTAGAACTTATGCCCTACCAAATACAGGTTTTTGGAGAACGGGATCAATTAGTAGTAGAACTGCAGAGATAATTTGGTTAGGAAGAAGAAATGGTGCTTCTTGGGGAGCAATACAAGCTGCCGTTTGGAATCAAATGTATGGTTATATTAAATATACTTATGGAAGTGAGAATGTTGATCCAGATAGTTCAACATTTAATTCAAATGGTGCTTATAATTGTTCAGGTCCATATTATGAAACTCAGGATTATGGTGGAACTTTAACAATGCAATCTTTAACCAACATGGATGAAGTTGGATGTACTATCAAAGTTACTAAAGGTGATATTAAAGTTGTTAAAAGTGCTAAACAATCAAGTATAGACTATATGAAAATATATCCAAATGATTATTCTTTGGCTAATGCTAAATATGGATTGTTTTCAGATGAAGCTTGCACAAAACAAGTCGCAACGTTTACAACTGATTCTAATGGTATATCTAACACTGTAAATGTTAATTCTGGTGTTTATTATGTAAAAGAGATAGAACCCAGTAAAGGTTTCTTACTTGATAAAAACATTTATAAAGCAACTATAAATGCCAATTCTTTAACAACCATTCAATCAATTGAAGAAATTAAAGAAGGTACCTTAAAATTCCTTAAACAAACAAATCATACATCTTTATTAAATACTTATCCTGATTATTATTCTTTAGAAAATGCTGAATATGGTTTGTTTTTAGACAAAAATTGCACAAAGAAAATACTAAGTATTTCTAGTAAAGCTAATGGCAAAGCAGATGATATAAAATTACCTGAGGCTACTTATTATTTAAAAGAAACTAAAGCACCTAAAGGTTTTAAACTAGATCCAAATGTTTATCCTATAAATATTACAAATAAACAAATCACAGATATTAGTTTAAATGATGATGCATATTATGGAAGTATACGAATAAATAAGAAATCCAAAGAGACTGATTATGATCTTTTAAAATTATTTCCTAATAATTATTCCTTAGAAAATGCTGAATATGGTGTATATAAAGATGAAGCTTGTTCAAGTTTATTAACAACAATCAAAACAAACAATGATGGTTCTAGTAAAGTAGTTAATATACCAATTGGAAACTATTATATAAAAGAAATAAAGGCATCTAAGGGATTTAAACTAGATAATAATGTTTATCAAATATCTATAGAAGATCAACAGCTTGAAACAATAGAATCTATAGAAGAACCTATCTTTGATCCTACATTAATCACATTGTATAAACAAAACATTCAAAATAAACAGGATACTAAATACTTAGATGAAGTTGAATTTGTATTAAAATATTATGATTCTCAAGAAAAAACAATTAATGAAGATGATCTAAAATATACATGGGTATTTAAAGCACTCATCAATGATAATAACGAAGCTGAAATAATATTTGATAAGAAGCATTATGTAGGTGGTGATGAATTATTATTAGATGAAAATGATAATTTAAAACTTCCACTAGGATCATTTTCAATTGAAGAAAGTGTATCTCCACAAACTTATGCAAGAGATGAGAATATATATTTAGGTCATATTGTTGATGATAACGAAAATAGTAAAGTTATATTTGAAGATGGAGAATGGATGTCTAAAGATGAAGAATTTCTATTATTCTTTACTAATTCATATAGTAATAGATTAAAACTAAGACAACTTGAAAGAAAAGTAATCTTAAAAACAAGCGCAATCTTTGAAGAAAGTGGCACTGATCATTATGTTGCTGATGGAATAGCTCATATTAAAGATACAGTTGAATATGATTATCTAGAAGAAGATCATGAATATATTTTAAAAGCAAAACTAATCAATAAAAAAGATGAATCGGTTTTAAAGCAAGAAGAAACAACTTTCAAAGTCGATGATTCTAAGAAAACAAGTATTAGTTTTAAAGTAAACTTAGACAATTATGATTCTTGTGATTTTGTGGTATATGAATATATTTATGATAAATCAGACCCTGAAAAGCTTATCGCAAAACATGAAGATATTAATGATGAGCAACAGACTGTTCATGTGGATAGATTATATAGAGCAGATATGATTCTATATAAAATTGGGGGAACTAGAGGTGTTAAATTAAACGGTGCAATATTTAATATCAAAACAAATAGAATAAAAGCTGATGGCACAAAGGTTGAAAAAGATTTAGGAAAATATATAAGTGGTGGTATCTTTATCGAGCAAGAAAAACCTTTCGTGTTTAAATTAGGAATGGATAAAAACTTACAAATTGTAATTGATACTATCGATTCAAAAACACATCCTAAATTTAATAGCCAATATGTCTCAATTCATGGTTTAGATGAAGGTATATATTATGGACAAATCAACAATAATGAAATAGTTAAATATGAAATAAAAAAAGGTATGATTAAATTAGATAAGGTTGAAAAAGATACTGAAATAACTTATACAGAACTAGTTGCTCCAGCAGGCTACTATTTAGATGAAGATGCCTATGTAGTAAATGTAGGAGATGATGATACTTTGACACAGATAGAAAACTATCGAATGAATAGAGCTATAATCATTCCTAAAACAGGAATTTAAAAGATAGGGTTAATCCCCTATCTTTATTGATTTGCTTGTATGTATTCATCTACTGCTGATTCAAGAACGTTAAATGGCAATGGTCCATTTTTCATTAATGCTTCGTGATATTTAACATAATCAAACTTAATATTTAAAGCATCTTTAACTTTGTTTTCTAATGTCATAAAGTTAGATAAACCAGCACCATAAGGAATATATGTTCCAGGATATTCTAATAGTACTTCAGCAAATCGTTTTGCGGTATTTTCATCAAAACCAAATAGCTGCGATTCTTCAGCAAAGTAATTAACAATATCCTTAGTTGTCCAACCGAAATAGTTTAATCCCATATCAATTATTGAATATAGTAAGAAATAGTATGCATCTTCTAAGAATAATGCTGCTGCAGCATAATGATCATTTATGCCTGAAAATTGGAACGCAAAATATTGTGCATTAACTGCCCATCCTTCAGTATATCCCATAAAACCAATACTACTTCTAAAATGATGAGGATTAGTTTTTTGATAGAAAACATGTTGGTAAAGATGTCCTGGAAAACCTTCATGTGAAAGTGTTGAATATGTACCGAAACCCTCTTCCATATTATTAGGATTAGTTCTAATGATATTTTGATTGAAATCATCGATTGGTGAAGGCCAATAGTAAGCTATGGCTGATGCAGGAGCTGTATCTGGATCTAGTTCTTCTACAGTATATTCAACATCACCTAAATCAGGATAGTATGCTTTCAAATTATCTTTTAGATAATCTAAACATTCTCTACCAACTAAACTAAAATTATAGCCACCATCATATGCTTCTTTAAAACTTTCGGTTGATTTTTCATCATATATACAAGAAAAATATTCTGCTTCTAAATAAGCTAAATTATCTTTTAATTCTTGGAATAAAGTATCCATATCTTTATTAGATGATGAATTAAGTATATAAGTTAATTCTGCATAGTCTTTATTTAATTTATATAGATAGTAATTATTGCTGTTAGCTTTATTACGATATTTTTCAATTTCTTTAGATACTTTTTCATAAGCTGGAATAACTTCATTTAAAACAATTTCGGCATTTCTTTGCTTATATTCTTGTTTTTGAGTATCATTTAAAAACTCTAATTCATCAATTCTATCATTGAAAGAAACAATAAATTCATTGTCTTCTTTTTTATTTGCGGCACCATCACATGCTTCTTGTGTATAGTCAATCCAAGAATTAATAAGAGGTAATCCATCATTAGCTTGATCTTGAGTGTATTTCAATACATCATCAAAATATCGATCAATATCTTCTAAGCATGTTAGATAATCATCAACTGATTCTTGATCATAAAATGTATAATCAACAAAATTACTTACAACGCTTTCAGGAATACATGTACCTGAGGATAGTAAGAAATAATAACGATAGTAATATTGATCTGCAAGTGTCTCATAAAGAGAATACTCTAAAGCTTCATAATCATATTGTTGTCTATATGACAAAGAATTGTAGTCAAAAGCTTGTAAGTCATTTAGTTGTTCAACGAAAAAGTCATGGTTTTCTTGATCAAAAGCATAAACAACTTCACCTAAATCAACAGGAGGTTTATCAATATTTAATGCTTTATAATCAATCACATTAAAATGTAAATTCATGAAATCTGAATTCATCGCATCAATAAAAGTTTGCTCTAAGAATTCATCAAATTCTTTATTATCAACAGTATTGTTTATATTCTTTTCTCTTACTTCATAATTCTTAAGTAAATCAATATAAACTCTTCCTTGGTTTTCAAATTCAGTGTTTTTATTCTTATTTGTATTTGTACAAGAACAAAGAATTAATATTGTTAATAATGTAATAAATATCTTTTTCATAATAAAACCTCACTGATAAATATTATAATATATTTATATGTTAACAAATAATATGACGCTTAAAAATATGGTTAGTTTTAAACCAACAGATGAAGAAATGGCAATGCTGGACTTAGATATTGTTGTTTATTGTAAAGTTAGTGTTATTTCTTTGAACAAACAAGATAACTATGACTTTATTAGATTTCTTTTTTCTGATGAAGATTTAGTATTTCATTTTAAACAAATAGATAAAACTCTATTCTATGATTTTGATGGAACTAATACTAATCAAGAAAAGTTTATTACAATCTTTGAGTTATATTCATTATATAAATATGATATTGTTTCTCAATACTTATTCGATTTATTAAATACATATAATCATGATGCAGATATTTTAATTGATTTCTATACTCATGATTCTAGATCTTATCGTTTATCTAATTTAGATGGAGTTGTAAAACTAGAAGAAATGAATATAAAAAATGTGGCTTAGCCACATTTTTAGTTAGTTATAATCTTCCTTTGTCTTTTTTCTTATAGATGGATGAGAAGATAATATCTTCTTAATTCCATGAGGATGAGAAAAAGCGATTGACAATACTCCTGAATTATTGCCAACTACTACCCCTTCTCCATATATCTTGTGAATAACTTTATCACCACTACGATATAAATCATCCTTAGGTTTTTCTTTTTTTCTATCACTGACAATATCTTCATCAAATATTCCTGATTTAAACGCTTTTGGTTTTTCATCTACATGGTCTATATATTCTTCATCAATCTCATTAATAAATCTTGAAGGTAATTTGGCAGATTGTATAACATATGAAAAACTATTTGATTCACTTAAATATAATATTTTTTTCGCACGAGTATATGCTACATAAGCAAGTCTTCTTTCTTCTTCTAAGCCTTTTTGACCTTCCATTAAAGATTTTTCTGAAGGGAAGATTCCTTCAGATAAGCCTATTACGAATACTACATCAAATTCCAAGCCTTTAGCTGAATGAATTGTACATAGATTTACAGCATCACCAACATCCTCTGATGCCCTATCAGTATATAAAGCTATCATTTGTAAATATTCATCTAAAGAAGAATCAGGATAATCTTCAGAATATTGCTTAATATCATCTAATAAAGATTTGACGTTTTCTAATCTTTCAGTTTCTTCTTCTTTTTCCAACATTGTGCGATATCCAGAATCATCTAACACTTCTTGAAGTAAAAACTCTAAATCAAGTGTTTGCATATCTTGTTTCCACTTTTCTACCATAGATACAAACTTATCAAAAATATCTCTGTTTTTAGGATACAATCCGTTTTTCACAACTTCATACATACTCATATTCTTTTCAAGTGCGATATTTTGAATCGCATCAATGGTTTTAGCGCCTATACCTCTTCTAGGAGTGTTGATTATTCTTTTAAATGCTAAATCATCAGATCTAGTTATCATACGCAAATATGAAAGAATATCTTTGACTTCCATTCTTTCATAGAATCTTAGACCACCATATATCACATAATGAATTCTATTTTCGATTAATACTTTTTCTATATCTCTAGATAAATAGTTAGCACGATATAAAACTGCAATATCTTTAAAGTTATAACCATCATTGTGTAACTTAATTATTTGATTAGCTACATAGTTTGCCTCAGCTAGTTCAGATGAACATGATTTATGAATAATCTTACTGCCAGCACCATTTTTAGAAAACAATTCTTTATCAACACGTGCTTTATTATTTTTAATGACACTATTGGCACCAGATAAGATATTGTTTGTAGAACGATAATTTTGATTTAAAACAATTGTTTTGGTGTTTTTAAAATCCTTTTCAAAATTTACGATGATATTTACATCAGCACCTCTCCATGTGAAGATAGTTTGATCGGGATCACCTACGACATACAAATTGTCATGAACACTAGCTAATAATTTTATTAGTTCATATTGTTCTTTATCTACATCTTGAAATTCATCAACATGAATATAATGAAACTTACTAGACCATTTCTTTAGTATTTCAGGATAAAGTTTAAATATTCTAGTAGTAAATAGTATTAAATCATCAAAATCTAAAGCATATAGCTGTTTAAGTCTTTTGTCATAATATTCATATACCCTTGCACGATTAACAAGTTTTTGTTCTCCATATGTAAATTCCATAGCTTTTTTAGGATCTACTCCCATATATTTATTATCAGCTATATAATCTAACATTCCTCCATAAGGGTACTCTTTTTTATCTAAACCTATTTCTTTATAAGCTTCTTTTAAGATTTGTCTTTGATCTTCTGCATCCACAACTGTAAAGTTTTTAGGATAATTTAATGCAACTATATCTTCAGATAAAATACGCATACATAAAGAGTGAATTGTTGAAATATGACAACCAGTTCCAGCATCTTTCAACATACTATTAATTCTATTTTTCATTTCTTTAGCAGCTTTATTAGTAAAAGTGATTGCTAAAATATGATATGGTTTAACATTTTTTTGTTCAATCAAATAAGCAATACGCATAGTTAAAACACGCGTCTTTCCAGAGCCTGCTCCTGCAATTATTCTTAAATGATTTGACTCATCAGAAACTGCCAACTTTTGATTTTCATTTAGTTGTGAATACTTAATCATTCTTATATCTTTGATATTTTGCTAAATAATAATTCTTATAATCTACATCACCTGTAACATCTTTAATAACTTTTATGAATTCAGGTATTTTAACATCATTTTCATCTGCACTAGATTCTGTAGATAAAATGCCTTTGCTTGTATCAAAATTAAAGACATCTAATTTAAAGAAATCACCATTATTAATAAAAGCATAACGCATCTTATCTGTAACATTTAAATTCTTATCTATTTGATGTTTATAATCATTATATTGTCTTTCAGTAATAACTCTATCAACCTTAATTCTTTCATTAGTAGAAAGATAATTTGCTTCAGAATATGAATACAAAACATCTCCATCTCTTTCTCTTAATCTAATTCTTCTTTCAAAACCATTATTGCTTGTTAAATAGTGTTGAACGATATGCGATGTTGAGAAGTTATCTTGTTTAGCTAATTGTTCTAATAATTCATCATTAACTTCAATTAAATACTTACTGAATCTTTCAACAGGTTTAGCTTGTCCTAAATATTCAAATACTGATTGAATAGCTTTAGACATCTTAACTTCAAAATCAGTTTCATTACCAATAATTACTCTATTAGGATGTTTTTCCCATGCTTTTAAAGCCATATCATCCATATGTCTAGCTTCTTCTATAGTTTCATATCTTGCGGAGTTATTTGAATATGTGTATGCTTCTTCTTTACCTTTTGCACTAGTAACTAAATGCACAACCATATCATAGCGAGAATTTATATCTTCTAATTTTAAATCAAATTCTTTTAAAATTTCTTTAAAGGCTTCTTCACCAACGTATGCTAAATCATCATTTAAACCTCTATCAATAAAGATTAAAACTTTATCACCTGATATTTCTTGAGCAGCTCGATAACATAATTCTTCTTTTTTTAATTGTAGAGCTACACAATATTTTTGAAACTCATACATACCCATCGTTGCAGGAGAAATACCACCTGAAATTAAATCAGTAGCTGATTCATGATCAATAATTACGCGATATCCTCTTTCAGCAAAAATTTGTTGAGCACGCGAAGTAAATGTTGTTTTACCTGAACATGGCCCACCAGTAAAGACAATCCTTTTAATTGTTTTCATCCCAAACTCCTTAACTTATTATTCAATTTACTATATATATTATCTCTAAACCATTTTTCATTTGATTGTTTAACAGCTTCATCTATTTCAAACCAAGCAACACCACTATTCTCATCAGCTTTAATAAATAGTAGATCATTTTCATCAGCTTCTAATAAATAAGTAACATTTAAATGAAGATGTGTTGGTACATACTCATTATTTTTATAATGTGATTCAACAGCTAGTACCTCTAAAGAAAAAATGTTTTCATCTAAAACTTTGATATGCGATACCCCGGTTTCTTCTTTAACTTCTTTAATCGCAACTTTTAAACAATCTTCATTGCCATCACAATGACCACCTAACCATGACCAAGAATCATATATTTTATGATAGGCCATTAAAATCTTATCTCTGTTTTTGTTTGTAACCCAAGCAGATGCTGTCATATGTGCTAATAGATTAGTTCTATAAAAAGCATCATCATATTCATTTAAAAAGTCCAGGATTATTTTTTTATCTTTTTCCTCTTGGACGTTGTAAGGTGTATATTGTTCAATTTCACTAAGAATATTCACATAATTATTTTACTACAAAGCATGCTAAAATTTAGGTGTGATTACCTCTAATAATTTAAAAGATTATATCCTGTTAGATGCTGGTGATAAACAAAGATTAGAATCTTGGAAAGATATTGTTTTAATAAGGCCTGATCCTATGGCTTTATGGCCTAAAACTAAGCCTGAATTATGGAATAATTATGATGCATATTATGAAAGAAGCTCTTCTGGGGGTGGTCATTGGAACTATAAAACAAAACTTCCAGAATCATGGAATATTTCTTATAAAAACTTAACTTTTAAAGTATCTCCAACAGGTTTTAAACATACAGGATTATTCCCTGAACAATGTGCCAACTGGGATTTAATAGACAATCTCATATCACAAAGAAAAGATGCACGAATATTAAATCTTTTTGCCTATACAGGTGCTGCAAGTATGGTGGCTTCTAATGCTGGAGCTAGTGAAGTTGTTCACTTAGATGCATCTAAAGGTATAAATGATTGGGCAAAAGAGAATATGAAATTATCCAACTTACAAGATAATACAATTAGATATATTGTTGATGATGCTTTAAAGTTTATAAAAAGAGAAATAAGAAGAGAAAGAAAATATGATGGTATTATTATGGATCCACCATCATATGGTAGAGGCCCAGATAATGAATTATTTAAGTTTGAAGACAAGATAAATCCTTTAATTGAAAATTGTTTAGAATTATTGAGTGATGATCCATTATTCTTTATCATCAATACTTATACAACTGGATATTCCTCAACCGTTATGTATAACACTTTAAAAAGTTATATTGATAAAAAGGATTTAAAAGGAATAACTGAAGCTGATGAAATAGGCATTCAAATAAAAGATAGTGAATATGTTTTGCCATGTGGTCAAACCACTAGGTGGTATAAATGAAGATAATATATGAAGATAATCATCTGCTTGTAGTAGATAAACCAATAAATGTGCCTATGCAAGAAGATAGTTCTAAAGATGAAGATCTTTTAACAATCGCAAAACGCTATATAAAGGAAAAATATAATAAACCGGGTAATGTCTATCTTGGTTTAGTTCACAGATTAGACAGACCCGTTTCTGGAGTTTGTGTTTTCGCAAGAACTTCTAAAGCTGCACAAAGATTATCTAAACAAATTCAAAATCATGAATTTAAAAAAACATATCTGGCAGTTATTGAAGGTGAAGATATTTTAGATAAAGATTGTTTAAAAGACTATTTATTAAAAGATAGTAAAACAAATATCGTTAAAGTTGACCCAAAAGGAAAACTAGCTATTTTAGAATATGAAGTATTAAAAAGAAAAGATAATCTTACAAAAATAAAAATAAATCTGCTCACTGGTAGATCTCATCAAATAAGAGTTCAATTTTCTTCTAGAAATCATCCTTTATGGGGAGATCAAAAATATAATCCTAATGCTATAATTGGACAACAAATAGCTCTACATTCTAATTCAATAGAATTTATACATCCAACTACTAATGAAAAAATGATTTTCACTAGTGATGTTGATAGATACCCTTTTAATATTTAATTATTATTCTTATAAGCAATGCAGTCTTTTCCTAAAAACATATCAATTGCTTCTAAGAATTTTTCTTTACTTTCAATATTTGAATAAGCACCTGTAAAAGTACTATTATTCACAAAAACAGCAGTAGGATAATTTGAAACTTCAAAACTGTTAAAATCTTCAGGAATACTTGATAGCATTGATGCCACTGGGCAATTAAAACTAGTACTCATAGTTTTTAATATGTTAGAAGAAGAATCCATTCCTTCAGATAATAATACTAAATATTCGACATCTTTATTTGAACTAATTAATTCATTTATAAAATTAATATCATTTTCATTCTTTAATGATGTATATATCAATACCAATTGTGAATCTTGGAATTCAGAGAAATCTTTAACTTCATTTATATATAAACTAGAACTTGTATTTGATACATTTGTAAGATCTACATGTCTTCCCATTAATCTATATGTTAATTCGCTAGTATATGAATCATTATCTAAATTATTAATTCTTGTTTGATTTTGTTTGCTTAATGATTCTTTAACATCCTCTATACTTCTATTTAAATTAAGTACATTATTACCTTGATCATCAAAATAATCTTGTTCACTCAAGGTATTAACAAAACCAATATCCAATACATTTTCATAAGATTCTATTGTTAATTCACCATCTGTACAAAAACTTATTCTTCCATTTTTAAAACATAATAACGTAGGATACATTTGTAGTTTTAAATCATTTAATATATAGTCATGCATTCTATCATCTCTAGTTATAATGATTAAATTATCTGGGATCTCAACATTTTCTGATGTATATAAATCTAATACTTCTTGTTTACTACCTACATCAAAATATTGAATAAAAGTTCCATCGAATTTAGATACAAAATCATTTATTAAATGTATTTGGTTCTTACAATGACTACAAGTAACCGATACTATTTCAATTGCTAGGTTTTTATATTCTTTTAAATTTATCTGCTTATTATTAATATCTACTAAGCTCTCACTAAACACTTCTTTGCCATGTGTAGCAAACTGATAATTCTGATATTCTTTATTGCTATTAGCCTTTTTTATACGATTTTTAGTTTCATCATTTAATCTTGAAAATATAAAAACATCTTGTGCAGGGTCAATAAACTCTAAATTATCCTCTTTGCTTTGTGTACAAGAACTTAATAATAATAAAATTATTAATAATATTTTTTTAATCATCTTTCAACAAACTTATAATATCTTCTTTTCTTTTTTCCATATCACTATATCCTAGATTATATAGATCAATTAATTCTTGTTTACTACCTTTTAATCTTGATACATTAGAATCTTTACTAGGATACATATATACAGCTTTTTTATCATCGCTTAATTGTTTGATTAGAGATATTTGATTATTGTAGTTAATGTGTCTAATACTATAATCTTTAGAAATATTTTCACACTGAGGATAGACTGCTTTCATTAAATTAACTATGACTTTTTTTGCGGGTTTTCTAATATAACTTGCAGGTTTGGTAGTAATTATAAGACTTCTATCACAGCCATCATCTAAAGCTTTTTGAATCGGAATCATATCAGTAATACCACCATCTAATAATTCTTTATCTTCATATTTAACAATCTTTCCTAATATTGGTAAAGATGTAGAAGCTTTTAAAACATCCATAGTTATATTCTTAACTGAATAATACTCAGTCTTACCAATTTTTAAATCATATAAACCAATATATGCATCTGTATCAATGTTTTTTAAATCTTCTAAATTAAAATTGTATTCATTAGGTAATATTTGATCAAACAAAACATCATAATTAACTATTCTGCCACAAGATAAAAGTGATCTAATTCCTATAACTCTTTTATCCGCAATACCTTTTATTGAAAAATCATATAGATTCTTTTTTGATTTTATTAAATAGTTTAAAAGATAAACTGCACCAGTAGATATACCATACGCATTATCAAAACGAATATCGTTATCAATTAAATAACTAAGCGCACCAGCGGTATATGCTCCACGCATTCCCCCACCTTCTAGAACTAAAGCTGTTTTATGTTTTGCCATAACATAATTTTATAAATTAAAGAATAATTGTGCAATAATATAACTATGAGAAAAAAGAAATTTCACATATACATGAATGCCCCTATAACTTTAGGTTTTGCGGCAATATGCATTATTGCTTTAATGCTGTCATATATAACTGATGATGCTTCAACAGTTCTTGTTTTTTCTACATATGGCTCTTCATGGTTATCTCCATTAACATACATTAGATTAATAGGACATGTCTTTGGTCATGGTGGTTTAGAGCATTTAACTTCTAATATGTTATATATTTTATTGCTTGGACCAATGCTTGAAGAAAAATATCATGATAAACTTATAACCGTCATATTAACTACAGCTCTAGTTACAGGGATTATTCATAATATTATTCAACCAGAGGTAATGCTACTAGGCGCAAGTGGAGTGGTATTTGCTTTTATCTTACTTGCTTCAATAACTGGAAAAGAAGATGGTATTCCCATCACTTTAATATTGGCAGCTATTTTATGGTTAGGCCAAGAATTTTATTCTGGCTTTACTGCTTCAGATAATATTTCCCATATCACCCACATCATTGGTGGTCTATCTGGTGCAATACTTGGTTTATTGTATAAAGATAAATAGTTACTTTTTATAATAACGATAATAAGCTTCGTCTTTATCTAAATCTATTTCAACAGTTTCTTCATATAAATAGAAACTGTTTTTCTTATATAATTCACTGAAATCTTTTATATTCAAACTAAAATGAGTACCATCACTAAAACAATGTATTTTCTCATTCTTATAAATATATAAGTCTTTACCATCACTAGTTAATACTTCTGATTGCAATAAATAATCAACAGCTTCATTTATATCTTTCATCTTCAACATAATCACATTATAGTTTATTTTTAAAAGAATTATTATAATAATATTATGGAAGAAAATAAGCAAGATATTAAGAAAAAGAAGATCAAGAAGGCTGTTGTTGCAACAGTGACATCCGCAAGTGTTTTACTTGGAGGTGCTTTTGATACTCCTGAAGAAATATTAAATCCTAATAATAAACCAATTAAACCTGTATCTGAGTTTGTGGATTATTCTGATGATTTATTTGAAGACATGTATAAAAAAGAAAACGCAAAGGACAGCTTTAAGAATTTAATATACAAAATACCTTTAAAAATAAGAATGTATGCATGTGTGCCTATGTGGTTTTTGGGTAATGGCATTATCACTCTTTTAGAGTTATTATTGAAAACTGTATTGTTACCAATTGCTCATATAGTGCTTAATTTCTTTATTCATACAATAATACTTATGGCAATAGTTGCGATATGTGTTAAACTACTATTCCCTAATCTTCCATGGTCAAAGATATTTAATAAAAGAACCTTGCTATTAATTTTTCTAGGAAGCATTATAATGTCTATCTTAGATATAATAATGCCTATAGTATGGGATAAATATCGACTATATAGATTCTTATCTAAATTAATAATAGGTCTAATAATACTATTCATTGTACTAAGGCCATTTATAAAAAAGAAGATAGAAGATTTATATGAATATGAAATAACTTATAATGGCAAAGCATTAGCATAAGTAAGCAATTAGCTTACTTTTTTATTACTACTTGACATATAATACTATGCTTTGTATAGTATTATATGTAAGGAGGTATATATGGATATACAACTAAAAAGAGGTTCTCTAGATGTGTGTGTATTAGCAAGCTTACTTAATAGTGATTCATATGGATATAAAATTATTCAATCATTAAGTGGAATTATTGATATTTCTGAATCAACATTATATCCAATCTTAAGAAGACTTGAAGCAAACAAATGTCTTGAGTCTTATTCTGTAGAAAATAATGGTAGATTAAGAAAATTTTATAGTATCACTAGTCTAGGAGAAGAAAAAATTAAAGATTATCTTAAAGATTTTAAAGAATTAATGATGATATACAACTATATAGCTAAGGAGGTCAAAGAGAATGTTGAATAATTATATTGATAAACTAAAAGAATTATTAAGACAAAATAATATTGAAGATGAAAATAGTTTTATTGAATATATTGAAGAAATGATTAATGATAGATTAGATGCAGGAGAAAGTGAAACAGATATTTTAAACAGTTTAGAAGATCCTGAAATTGTTATAAAAAATATTAAAAGTGAAGCAACACATAGTAACTTTACAGGAATCAAAAGAACTCCTGT
Source organism: uncultured Erysipelotrichaceae bacterium (assembly GCA_902795865.1). Classification (GTDB taxonomy): domain Bacteria; phylum Bacillota_I; class Bacilli_A; order Erysipelotrichales; family Erysipelotrichaceae; genus Colivicinus. Next base: position 15,291 of record CADBMV010000017.1, read on the forward strand.
TCAACAAGTTACTACCTCAGAAGAAAAAGAATATACATTTGAAAATACAAATAGAGTAAGCATTGAATTAGTTAATGCATCGCTAGAACTATATGCAAGCGATAGCTTAAAAACTGTTGTAAGAGTAATAGATACAAATGATTCAATTTCTGTTGAACACAAAAATGGGTTATTAAAGATAGAAGAATCACCTATTCAATACATTGGTTGGCCATTTTTAAAAATTATTAATGAAGCTACACCTAAGATAAATAATCAAGTAATAATTGAATTACCTGTTAGTGAATATGAAAAACTAGATTTAGAAAATGTATCAGGCTCTATTAAGATAAATGATGCATGTTTTACTAAAGCAGATATTGAAAATGTCTCTGGTGAAATTATAATGAGTGATTCATCTTTTGAAAAGTCTTCTTTTGAATCAGTTAGTGGTTCAATTATTATGACAAACATCATCAGTAGAAAACAATTTAAAGCTGAAGTTGTATCTGGTAAGCTTGAGATTGATACACTAGATAGTAATCTTATTGAACTTGAATCTGTTTCTGGAAATATTGATATTTCAATTCTTGGAGATAAACAAGATTATCAAATAGATATTGAAAAGATTATGAAGGAAGAACATTATAATAGTGGTGCTAATAAAAAACTACAAATAGAAACTGTTGCTGGAAAATTAGATTATAAATTTATTAATTAGATAATATTTAAGTGTTCTAAAACACATTTTACACCAAGAAGAATTAAGATAAGGCCTCCTAATATAGATGCCTTATCTTTTAATTTAAGTCCTATTTGCTTACCTAATTTATGTCCAATTAAACAGAATATAAAGGTAATAACAACAATTATTAAACAAGTTAAATATGGACTTATTTTAATAGTTGGTAAGATTACACACGAACTTAAAGCATCTATTGATGTAGCAATAGATTCAAAGATCATAGTTTTATATGAGTAAAGCTTTGATCGATCATTTATTTCTTCAAACTTAAATGATTCTCTTATCATATTAATACCTAATAAACTTAATACAATCAAAACTACCCAATGGTCATAATTTTCAATATAGCGAATAATTGGAATGAAAATAATATAACCTATTAAAGGCATTAAACCTTGAAAAATACCAAAAGATAAAGATGTTAACCAAACATCTTTATATGTATAATTTTTATAAGTAATTCCATTAACTATAGACACTGTAAATGAATCCATAGCTAAAGCAACTCCTAATAATAACGCATCAATCATACTCTAGTATTATAATCTAGAATAATGGCGATATCAATTTCATTAAAGCTCTAGCTAATCTTACAAATATATTTACATTATTAACATCATCAATAGTTATTTCATGAGAGACTTTTAAACAATTAATATAATCCTTCTTTATGTCTTTAATACATTTATCATTTCCAATTAAAACACCACATTCATAATTTAAATAATATGAGCGGTAATCCATATTAATTGAACCAACAATCGCAATTTTGTCATCAACAATAATATTCTTAGAATGCATAAAGCCTGGAGTATACTCAAACACTCTAACTCCATTTTTAATTAAAATATCATAATTACTTCTAGTAACCATAAATACTGATTTTTTATCAGGAATATGAGGAACATTAATAATGACTTCAACACCATTTTTTCTTGCGGTTATTAAAGCTGTCGTCATATCGTGGTCAAGTATTAGATAAGGTGTAGAGATATATAGATATTTCTTAGCATGAGTAATCATGTTCATATGTGAAGTTCTTGCGATATTATCATCATCTGTAGGAGAGCTAGAATATGGAAGGATGAAACTATCACTTTCAATATTTTTGTGTCTGACAAGATAATTACGATAATTTAAAGCATGATCTACAGAAGCATTATAAAACTGAATGAACATGATTGTTACATTATCTACAGCTTCCCCTTCTATTCTGATTCCACAATCTTTCCATTTACCAAATCTTTCTTTTTTATCAATATATTCATCACCAATATTAAAGCCACCAATGTATGCATATTTATTATCAATAACGCATAGCTTACGATGGTTTCTATTATTAGATCTTGATAGTAATGATAAGTAAGCTGATACTTTAGAAAACTCTGTACAATGTATTCCATTTTCGTTTAAGTACTTTTTAAACTCATCAGGAACAGAAGTAATAGAACCACCATCATCATACATGAAATAAACTTCTACCCCTTCTTTTACTTTTTTTAGAAGTTCACTTACCAGCATTCTTAGCATATATCCATCTTTAACAATAAAATATTCTAAAAAGATAAATTTTTTAGCTTTTCTTGTCTTATTAATCATATCTTTAAAAGCTAAAGCACCAGTATCAAAATATTTGGCACTAGAGTTTTGATAATATGGATAAGATGCATAATTACTGATGAAATCAAATTGTTGTCGCATATCTTCATCAGTTAAATTATCACGATAGATTAATCTTTGTTTTAAAAGACCTTCTGATTTAACTAAACTTCTAGTGATTTCAGTTCTTAAAGACTTTGGAACTCTTCTTTCAGCAAACAACAAATATATTGCTCCACCTATTATTGGTATGGCATAAATCATGATTGCCCAAATAAGTTTATATGAGGTATTTGCATCTCTATTGGCAACTCTTATAATTAGTAGAATATCAAAAATATTTAATAGAGTATCGATTTCTGGAATGCTTCTAGCTCTTGCAAGACCAAAAAAAAGTAGTAATAGTTGTAATACAACAATTATTACTAACACAAATATTCTTGAAGATAAAAATTTTCTTAAATAATTTAAAATCTTTTTCATAGATTTATTTTGTATCTAAAAATATACTTACTAGTTTCTCCCACAGCATACAATGGGTGGTTTCTTGGTACTTTAATTAACTCAATCAGTTCTCCATTTAGCTTTTTTAAAGTTTTATATGAAGCTATATTATCTGGTGAACAAGTTAGTATTAATTCATCCATACCAAATTCTTTTTTGGCTATATCAAATAATAATAAACAAGCATAATATGCATAATTATTTCCTCTGAATGAGCGCATAATATTGTAGCCAATATTACCATAATAATACATATCGCCATCTGCTTTTAATCTTAAGTCAGCAGTACCTACTTTTTCTAAATCATCATGTCTTAAAATATCGTAATAAATCGTAGGAACACCATCATATGATGCTCTTTCACTTATGCGATATCTTTCTTTGAGATCTACTACTTCTCCCTTATATCTTTTCTTTTGATTAAATAAACTAAAGATACTCATCAATCAAATTATAGCACTGTAAAAGCCTTCTTTCGAAGGCTTGGTTATTAATCATTGAATTGTTTTATTGATCCTGATGTATTTACTGATATCTTTACAGTATCACCAACTTTAATAAATGGAGCAGAATAATCACCATTAGATAAATCATAATGATAAATATTACCTTGATTATCTAGAATTAAAACTATACTGTTTCCATCCTTTACAATTGTTTGAACATTTTCAACAACTACTTCTTTTTCAACAAAATCATCATCTACAACATCATTAGTTTTTCCTATGAGCCTTATATAATTTTTATATGCTTCATCAACAGTTACTCCTGTAGCAACAGTTTGATAGTTCTCATAACTTACAAATGCATAATTTTTAATTAGATTAGCACCATCAACTAAGCCCATAAAATATGTAGGAGTATTATTGATATTTACCATGCTAGGGAAAATTGCAGTGTAGTTATATTGTTGAACAGCACCTTGTGCAGAACTTCTTGCAGAATACTCTTCAGCACCTGCTCTTCTAATATAAGATATTTCACCATTTCTTAAATTAACATATGCAAAACCTACATTAGATTCATCTTTACCTACACTAGTTACTCCAGTATAAATATATACATTACCATTAAATTGCACATATGCATAATCATCAGTAAATTCTACAATGCCTTTCTTTGACCAGTTGAATAAACCATTTTCATATCTTTTACTTTGTGCAAATTGTGTGTAGACAACATTTACTGGATAAATATTATCAACCCAACTTGGAGCATCTTGTTTATCATAGTATTCAATACTTCCAGAACTTGGATCTGTAATATATATACCTTTTACATCTCTAGTCTTTCCTACAAAAGTAACTTTATAAACAGGTGTAACCCAATAAGGTTTTTGATTATCATCTAATTCAAATCGAGGTTCACCTAATAATGCAAATGGATCATGTAAGAAGATATGACGATAGATATTGTGATTGAAATAAGCTTTCTTTGTATATTTCAAATCTTCACTTCTAACTAATTTAGCATCACCATTTTCACAATCTACCATAATATAACCTGGAGTACTTCTAGTAATGAAGTACTTAAATAAACCACCAAACTCAATAGGAGTTACACGATATAAGTTTCCTTTATAAGATATTTGATTCCAATCACTTCCTATTTCAAATTGTGAAACCTCATCAGAACCTAAAGTACCAAAGACTCTATCACCTAATTGGATTGCGGTATTCTTATCAACTAACTGCACCTGTGATACATCAAATTCAGGTATTGTTTCAAAATCAACTTCCTTAATAACTGATTGATTTTTATAATTACCTAAACCACCAGTATATGGTGAACCTATAATAGAAAATACTAACATTATTGCAAATACAGCCATTACTGCATAAACTAAATAATCTGCTTTAATTGCCTGAAAACTATCATATTTCCTAAATACCGCAAAATGAAAGACAATAGCTACTAATAATATTGAGAATTCTAACAAGAATACACCTGAATGTATATTAATTGGAATGCATAATAAATATTGGCATACCACTAATACTAATAGAATAAATAATAGTAGTATGATCGTTCTTAATCCTAATCTTTTTTTCATCATCTTTACCCCCTCAATTTAGAAATATTCATGTCGATTTGTTCTTGACACTCTTTAGCGATATAAGCATAAATCATTGTCTTTAAAGCTATTAACAATTTTTTCTTATGATTAATATCTTCGTTGATAATAATATTGTTTACAATTGAATCAATATTATCATCATTTAAACTAGTTTCATCAAGAGCTCTAATAGCTCTACAAAAATAATCAAATAGTAGTGATTCAGAAATAATATCATCTGTTTCATCTTCTGTATCACCATTGATATATTTCATTAAACTACCTATATCATCCATTTCTACATAATCTCTTAATACTGATACAAGTAATAGTCTTGAAATATGTCTTTCGAGATACTTTTTATTAACTGGTGCAGGAATATACTTTCTTTTTACCCAGTTTTGAATAGTAGAAGGTAGTAAGCCTGTAATCTTACATACTTGTCCTAGAGAAAATCCTCCAGTAATCTCAATCATCGGTCTAATTATTGTGAAAGCATCTTCAGCTTCATTAAATTGTATATTGGTTCCAGGTATATTTGAACTTAACATATTCTCCTCCTTTTAATAGAAATATCTTCTGTATAATCTTCTTCTAGGTCTTAGCAAGTAAAACAAGAGTCCTAGAGGGCTAAGGTAGAAGAATAATTTTACTACCATAGCAATCAAATAAATTGGCAAACAAATCATAAGCATTAATAACAACATATTTTTCTACCTCCTTCTTATGTTATTTTGATTGTATCACAGGTTCACGTGACTGTCAAGAGTGGTTATAAAAAGAGCTCATAAGCTCTTTATACCACTATATATTTGTTTATAAACTTTATCGAAATTACCTGTCCACCATGGATCTTCTATTTCCTCTTTATATAATAATTTTATTCTACTACCATAATCATTAACTATACTATTAATCCTTCTCAAATTACTATTATCCATGACATATATTTCATCAAATTCATCATAATCTTTTTGACTTATTCTTTTTGCGTGATGTTTACCATAAGCAATATTATGTCTATCAAGGCACCTTTTTGCATCAGGATAGATATCATTGCCTTCTTCTTCATAAGATACAGCTCTTGATTCACAATAAATATCTTCTCTTATAGCCTTGCATATATACTCTGCCATTGGACTTCTGCAGATATTACCTAAACATACAAATAATACTTTTCTCATATCAATATTTGTTTCCTGATGTTTTGTTGTATCCGTTGATTGCTGCATCATAAAGATCGATATAATACATTTCCATTTCATCTACACTTTCAAAATCTGTATCAACAATTTTGATTAAACCTACTTCAAACTCATCACCATATTTATAATCAGCATACACATCACCATTTCCATGACCAGTAAAATGTTGAGATACTCTAAACAGAATTCTTTTTGCTTGCCCAACATAAAACATATCTTTTGTTTTATTGTGTAAAATATAAACACCAACGAAGTCTCCTGTAGTATTTCCTTTTAAAGTATAAAAATCTTCCACAGTAATAAAATCATCTTTATTATTCCTTAGATATTCTTTGTAACCTTGGAAAAAAGTTAAAAATCGTTTATATACTTTTTTCTTTTCACGAAGAAAAACAGAATTTTCATCTAACAATCCCTCTTTCATAAGTAGTTTTTTAAAATTCATTTCTATTCCAGGGCTATAGTAAAAATGGTATAGTTCCATATGTTTTTTAGAAATTTTATCAACTATAGCAGTTCTTATTTTTCCTTTTTTTGTATAGATTTCATCGTTGCTTCTACCAAATTTGATAAGCTTTTCGGCGCAAAAACTTAACATATTTTCAACAAAAGCATCATCATATTCAACGGATAAAAAAATATATAATACAATTGCTATTACTACTAAAATCGGAATGACAATATATGGAATAATATCTGTGCTCATAAAAACTTTACCGTAAACTCATTTTAACATTATTTATTGTTAATAATATAATTAAATTATGAACAAATATGATACATATTATCCTAGACCACTTCTTCAAAGAGATTCTTTTTATTCACTAAATGGTTTATGGAATTTAAATGGTGAAACTATAGAAGTTCCTTTTCCACCAGAATCAGATTTAAGTAATTATAGTGGCACTTTAAATACCTTAAATTATTCAAAATCATTTTCTCTTCCAAATAATTTTTATAAAGAGAACGATAAAGTTATACTACATTTTGGTGCAGTAGATCAAATATGTGATGTTTATCTAAATGACACTTTTTTAATACATCACGAAGGTGGCTATCTACCTTTTAATATTGAAATTACTAATTATCTAAAAGACAACAATGAATTAAAAGTTATTGCTAAAGATGATCTAGATTATTTCTATCCATTTGGTAAACAATCAAAGAATCCTTCTGGTATGTGGTATACACCAGTATCTGGTATTTGGCAATCAGTATGGATAGAAGCTTATGATAAAGATGGAATTGATAGTATTACATTAGATACTTCTATGGATACATTAAATATTCATATTGATTCTAATAGTGAAGAATTTATAGTTGAATTTGATAATTATAAAAAAACTTTTAATACAAAAGATATTACTATAAAGATTGATAATCCTAAATTATGGAATATCAATAATCCATATCTATATGATCTTTCTATCAAAACTAACAACGATAGTATTAAATCATATTTTGGATTAAGAAAAATCGAAAGTAAATTAGTTAATAATTATCAAAGAATATATTTAAATGATGAACTTATTTTTATAAATGGATTATTAGATCAAGGTTATTTTGAACAAGGTATCTATACACCATTAGATCCAATAGAATATGAAAAAGATGTTTTAAATATAAAAGAATTAGGGTTTAACTGTTTAAGAAAACATATCAAAATTGAACTTGAAGCATTCTATTATTATTGTGATAAACATGGCATGTTGATTATTCAAGATATGGTTAATTCTGGTAAATACAGTTTTTTCAAAGATACATTATTACCAACAATTGGTATTCAAAAACTAAATACACCAATTAAAGATAAAAAAAGATATGAGTTTTTTAAGAAACACAGTATTGATACAATTAATCATTTAAAATCACATCCTGCTATTATTGCTTACACTATTTATAATGAAGGTTGGGGACAACAAAATCCTGATGAATTATATGATGTTTTAAAGAAAATAGATCCTCATAAATTATTTGATTCATGTTCAGGATGGTTCTTTAATAAGAAGAGTGATTTTGATTCATATCATATTTATTTCAGAAATAAAGTTCTTAAGGGAAAAGATAAAATATTATCACTTTCTGAATGTGGAGGCTTTATTCGTGCAATAGAGAATCATATTTCTGATAAAGGTTCTAAATGGGGATATGGTGAAGCTAAAAGTGAAGAAGAGCTCACAAATAAGATTATCACTATGCATGAAAATATGATTATTCCTTCAATTTTAAATGGTTTATCAGTAGTTATCATGACACAAATTAGTGATGTTGAAAAAGAATTAAATGGTCTATATACATATGATAGACAAGTATGTAAAGTTGATAAAAATAAAATTCTTGAAGCAAACAATAAACTTCAAGAAATTTATAAAAAACAATGTGTTTAAATTATTATAATATTTTAAGGTACTAACTCACACCCACTATTACAATCTTCGATACCGCTAACTGTATCTGATTTAATAACTTCAACATCTAAATATTGAGAAAACCATGTGGATAAACCTTCAAGGGTTTGATAATATTTGAGGTCTTCATTACTTCCAGGATCAAGATATGCTACAACTTTACCATCAACATATATAAGAATTGATGGTGTATAATCTAATCTTTCACTTACTGAATTAGGTTCATCATAGATATCAGATAATTTTACACTATACATATCGATGTTGTTAGCTTCAACAAATTCATTCACAATTGGTAAAAATGATGCGCAACTTGCACAACCTGGAAGATACACATATAAAGCAAATGTTTTTGATTCGTTTTCTAGTTCTTGA
>CADBMV010000018.1 GCA_902795865.1 uncultured Erysipelotrichaceae bacterium
AACAGTTAACTACGTACCAATTTTAGAAAAAGAAGATGATATACCATGTAAGCCAATATCAATCTTCATAAGAAGTTATCGCTCTTTTAGAGTTTTATATTATAAAAATAGAATTAGTATTGAAATGTTTCATGCGATCACCGATGGAACAGGGGCAATGATATTTTTAAAAACTTTAATTAGAGAATATCTTAGATTATTAGGAAAAGATATACCTATTAGTGATGATATTTTAGATATCAATGATGAAATTAATGAAGAAGAATTAGTAAATGAGTTTGAAAAGAATGAAATAGAAAGCAATGTTGATAACTTTATAGGTTCTAAAGCAATTCAAATAGATGGTAAGATTCAAAAAGTAAAACCATATCAAGTATTACATTTTGAAATAAATTCTGATGATTTAAAACAAGTAGCTCATAAATATGAAGGCAGTATTAGTGCGTATATCTTAGCAATCATGTTTAAAGCTATTAAAAAATCAACATCAAAAACTAGTGGTAAAGTTAATATACAAGTACCAGTTAATATTAGGAAATATAATAATTCTAAAACTTTAAGAAATTGTTCAATGTATTTTTTTGCATCTTATGATTTAAAAGATATTAATGATACTTTATCTGTAACTAGAAACATTAATAAACAAATTAAAGAAAAGGGTAGTAAAGAAAACATGGATAAAATGATATCTGGTTCTATAAAGTTAATTAAATCATTTACTTTCATACCTTTAATTATTAAAGTTCTTATATTTAAATTGATTTATGGATATTTTGCCAATTCAGTTATCACTACTACTTTTTCTAATTTGGGCATGATCAAAACAAATACACAAATGCAAGACTATATTGATAGTTTTAATGTTTTGATTATACCTGGAGAACCAAATAGAACATCTTGTGCTATGGCATCATATAAAGATAAAACAGTACTAACTATAACGAAGATAAATAAAGAAGATATTTTTGAAGAAGAGATCTATAAACAATTAACAGATGAAGGTTTAATTGTTGAAGTGAAAGGAAGCATTGAATATGAATCCTAAGATAATTTATCCTATCCCTAAAAGACAAAGTAGTTTATATTTAAAACTTAGAAATATTTTTAGAATAGTGTTTTTAATTGCTTCGATAGTTTGTGTAGCAGTTAATATCATCACAGCAGATAAGGCATGGAGTGTTGTGGTGCTTTGGTCTTTATATGGCTTGTGGCAATTTGCTTTTTCATTTAAACTAGTCGAATTTTCATTTTATTCATTATTTATTAGAGTAATCATCTTTTGTGCAGTTTTATTAGTTTTAATAGATAAATTCTTGATATCAGGATGGGCATCTTTAGTAGTACCAATAGTATTATTTTCTGGTTTATTAATTATGTTTATTTACTATTTAGTTACCTACAATAAAAAAGAAAGACATTTAATGTCTATCTTTGTTTTAGGTTTATTATCAATTATTCAAATACCTTTTTATAATCATACTTGGCCAATAGAGAATTGGTTAGCTTTTGCTTTCCAAATAGGTATCTTTGTCTTATTCATTATTTTAGTTATAAGCAACTGGAAAGATATTCTTTTTGAGATAAAAGCACGCTTTATGACTAAGGTCTAAACTAAGTGTTTTATATAGTAATCATTTTCTTTTTGAAAATTCATATTTCTAATATAATCTTCATGTTTATCAATTGGATATTTAAAAGTTATAGTTTTTATTTCGTTTTTATTTAAGCGATCAAATAGAAAATGACCTATAGAAAAATCTCTAAATTCTGTAGTTGTATAATCTATTACTATATCAAAATTATTATCTTCTAATACTCCTAAAGTAATTCCTACAGGTTTACCTTGGCAGACTATCACATAACCTTTATTCATCTTATCTAAAGCTGTATCACATTCAGGATAGTATTGCATAATATCGTCATGATATGTATTTAATAAGTATTTTAATAAGCTATCGTTTTTATTAACTTCCACAAGTGAAAATTCTTTTTCATCTTTTTTATTTAAACGATACAAAAAATGAAGATTAATTAATACTAAGAAAAAATTCATGATAGCAGTAGGGTATGATTTAATTATTAAAGCATAAATCATAAATATTAAACTACCAACAGTATTCACAATTCTTAGTTTAACTACTGATACCATTAAAAAGGATACTAATACTAAAAAAGAACCAAGATATCCAACCATTTCTATAATTGTGCTTGTATTCATAGTTACCTCCTATCGTGCAATTACAAATTATATCACTATTAGTGGTTAGTTGTAACTAACCTGAATGCATAATTATTTACATTATAATTTTGCAAAGTTATACTTAATTTGTGGATAGAAGGAGAAAATAATTATGGCAAATAAATACGCTGGAACACAAACTGAAAAGAATCTTCAAGCTGCTTTTGCTGGAGAATCTCAAGCAAGAAATAAGTATACTTATTTTGCTTCTAAGGCTAAAAAGGAAGGTTATGAGCAAATTGCTGAACTATTCTTAAAAACTGCTGAAAATGAAAAAGAACACGCTAAATTGTGGTTTAAAGAACTAGATGGTATCGGTACTACTGCGCAAAACCTATTAGCTGCTGCTGAAGGTGAAAACTATGAGTGGACTGATATGTATGAAGATTTTGCGAAAACTGCTCAAGAAGAGGGTTTCCCTGCTTTAGCTGCTAAGTTTAGACTAGTAGGTGCTATTGAAAAGCATCACGAAGAAAGATATAGAGCTTTATTACACAATGTTGAAGCTCAAGAAGTATTCGCTAAATCAGAAGTAAAAGTTTGGGAATGCAGAAATTGTGGACATATCGTTGTTGGAACAAACGCACCAGAAGTATGTCCTACATGTGCACATCCTCAATCATACTTTGAAGTAAATGCTCAAAATTACTAAAAAATAGATGCTTAGCATCTATTTTTCTTTAAATTTAATATTTGGAATTATTTTTGAAGCATTATCATTAAATACTTTCGAATATTTAGTAGTTAGATATATGTTTCTACCATGAGACTTTGAAAGCAAATTATTATCTTTTAAAGTCTTTTTTAATTGTGATACTACACAAGCAGAAGAAGAAACAATCATTAGATCTGGATACATTTTTTTGATTTTATTCTTTAATAAATGATAATGTGTACAACCTAATATTAAAGTATCTATTTTTTTATCAACTAAAGGCTTAATATACTTTATTAAAGATTGTGTTAATAATTGTTTATTCTGTTTATTATTTTGTGACTCAATTAGAGATGCTAAATCAGGGCAAGGACTAGTAAAAACTTTGATTTTATTATCGTATTTGTTTATTAATTCTTCATATGCTTTTGATTTACAAGTAGCACTTGTCGCAATCAATCCTATTTTTTTATTCTTGGTAGTTTTAATTGCTTTTTTAACTGTAGAATCAATTACACCAATAATAGGTATATTATATTTTTTAGTTATTTTATTCTTCGCTATTGAATCAGATGTATTACATGCAATGACCGCAGCTTTTAAATCATATTCTGATAGTATTTTCATATTATTTAATGAATATTCAATAATTTGATTATTGCTTTTGCAACCATAAGGCATATTCTTACTATCCGCAAGAAAAACGATATTCTCGTTTTTTAATGATTTATGTATGGCTTTAACTACAGTTAAGCCTCCAATACCAGAATCATACACACCTATGTATTTCATAATTTGTTTACCAATTGTTTAAAATGTTTTCCTCTTTCTTCATAAGAAGAATATTGATCAAAACTAGATGTAGTAGGTGATAATAAGACAATATCACCACTTGTAGCTAATTTAGATGCTTCTAATACAGCTTCATCTAATGTATTAACAATAATAGGATTATCTATTAAATCTGATGCAATTCTTTTACCAGCTGCACCAAAACCAATTATCTTTTTAACACAAGATAAGTGTTTTTTCATTTCAGACATGTCTAAACCTTTTTCATATCCTCCAACTAGTAAAATAACACCTTTTTCAAAAGAATCTAATGCGGTAATACTTGCATCAGTATTAGTTCCTTTTGAATCATTATAGTATTTAACACCATTTATTTCTCTTACAAATTCAATGCGATGCTCAACACCTTTAAAATTATCAATTACATCAATAATATCTTCATTTGAAATATTTAAAGCTTTAGCGATACTAATCGCAATTAGTATGTTTTGTCTATTATGTTTTCCTACAAGTCTAATACAACTTAAAGGTAGTACTTTTTCATTATTCACATACATATAATCATCTTTAATATATGAATAAGTATTGGTATGATCTAATGATATTGTCTGTATCTTACAATTAATAGGGTACTTTTCAGTATATTCATGAAGAATCTTATCATCATCGTTATAAATGAAAATATCATCATCTTTCATATTTCTGTATACTTCAGTTTTAGATTTATAGTATGCATCTAAAGAACCCATTGTCTCTAAATGATCTGGAGTTAAATTGATGATCGTGGAGATTTGAGGTCTAAAATTAATAATATCTACTAATTGATGATTTGATATTTCTAAAGATATGTAATAACCATCATTGTTTATTAGATCATGTTCAAGTACTAATTCACATAAAGGAGTACCAATATTTCCTCCAACTAAAGCTTTTTCTTTAAAAGCCTTTTTTAATAATTCATATACTAGAGTAGTGGTTGTTGTTTTACCATTGGTTCCAGTAATCGCAATATAGTGTTGAGGCTTAGATATATCATAAGCTAGTTCTATTTCTGTAATAATAGGAATATTTCTTTCTTGAAGTTTTTTTACAATTTCTGAAATAGGTGGTACACCAGGGTTTTTAACTACTAAATCATAATCTTTTTCAAAAACAGAAAGATCTTGATTATAGATGGTAACCCCAATAGACTCTAAATATTTTCTATCTTTTTCTTCTAATTGCTTTTTTTCAGAAAGAAAAATATTGGCACCAAGCTTATTTAAAACCTTTATTGCTGCCATACCTGACCTAGCTAAACCGATAACCAATACCTTTTTGTTTTTATATTCCATATCAATAATTTTATCATTATTGTTGACAATATAAAACGTTTACGATTAAATATAATCTAATGGGTGCATTATTAAAACTAAGTAATTTAAATGATGGTTTTGTTGATGAAGTTAGGATTGATGAAATTGAAAATAGAAATTGTTTTACATATCTAGATAATGATGGTTCTAATTGTGAAATATGTATATATGAAGATGGATTATGTTTGTTTAAACAAACAAGTGACCACTTATTAGAACTGCATTTGAAAGACAATACTTATGCAAAAGTGACTACCAGTGAAGGAATTATAAAATTTGATGCAAAAGTTATTGATTTTCATGTAAATAATGATATATTAGTAATGCATTACCTAGTCAATGAAGAAGAAAGGATAATTGAAATTAATTATTAGGAGTTAAGTAATTATGGCCAGTGCGAAGTCGATGACAGATATTGCCTACGATATTCTGTCAAAAAAGAAACGTTCAATTCAATTTGCAAAGTTGTGGGAAGATGTTTCAAAAATATATGGTGCATCTAATGATAGAGTTGCGCAATTCTATTCAGATTTGACTCTCGATTCTAGATTTGCTTCATTAAAGGAAAACAAGTGGGATTTAGCAGAACGCAGAAAATTCGATGAATCTCATGTGGATATTTCTAAGATTGAATTAGATGAGGATGAACCTGAAGAAGTTGATGAAGGCAAAGACACAACTGATATCATGATGGAAAAAGAAGATTATTAAGGGAACCTAACCAAATAGTGTGTACACACTAGATGGTAATTCCAACTACTGTGTGAACTCAGTTCCAAACAGTGTGTGAAGCCTGGCCTAATGACCAGGCTTTTAGTTTCAGTATAAATTGAATCCGTCTTTATTAATTGAATACATAATCCTTTTTCTTCTTCTGGTATTATTGCGTATTCCTTTAGTGTTATAGATTATAGTTGCGACATTCTGATTTATTGATTCTGCTATACCATTATTAATTCTTTTTCCTTTGATGGTGGTAAATGAATTAATAATCTCTTGTCGCCAGTTTTTAAGCAATATTATGAATTCTTTATATTCATAAATATCAGCTGATATAAAATCATTCAATAAGGTATCGTAGTTATCTTTAGCTTCGTCTATATTCATTTTTGAATTAAATATTATGTATTCTTCCTTTAGCTCATAAGCTATCCTTATTTCATTATTAATAGATAGTATTAGTTCTAATATATCTCCATAGTTAAGATACATA
>CADBMV010000019.1 GCA_902795865.1 uncultured Erysipelotrichaceae bacterium
ATCCAATACTTTCAACATTAATGATTGTTTTAGCTAATGCAGTTATTGTGGGAATGGAATTGGGAATTATTTTTTTCCATAATTTACTCTATTACCTCATACATTTCAAATGCTTCTTGTTTAGAAGCACTTGTTTTAACATCAAGAACTCTAATGCTCATTTCACGATGTCCAAAAATAATCTTGATTTCATCTCCTATCTTTACTTCACTAGAGGCTTTAGCAAGTTTACCATTGATATATAGACGCTCATTTAAAGCTAGTTGTTTACCAACTTCTCTTCTTTTTAAAACACGTGCTACTTTTAAGTATTTATCAATTCTCATGCTTTTCTAATTTATCAAGATTATCAACAAGTTTCAACATTTTATTAATATTTTCTTTTTGATTTTCAATAGAAATAATAAGTTTATTGTTTTTATAAGCTATATTTAAATCTTTAGATAAGTTATTACAATATTCAAATAATTTAACTCCATCAATATTATCAGAATAATCTTTAGATAAAGTTATTGTGAAAAAACCTCTAGTATTACTTACCTTATCAATTAAATTTAAGTTATATAGTAATTCTAATTTTTTCTTATCAAATAATGATTCAACTTCTTTAGGTAACTTTCCATATTCATCAATTATTTTTAAATAATAATTAAACAAATCTTGTTTATTATCAATATCATATAATTCATGATATAAAGACAATTTATCATAATCATTATCAGAGAATTTTTCAGGTATATAAGTAGAGATTGGAATATTGATATTAGTTTTAACTTCATCAGTTTTAACTTCTTCACCCTTTTGTGTTTTAATAGCCTTATTAAGCATTGCTAAATATAAATCCAGACCTACATTATCGATAAAACCTGATTGTTTTTCTCCTAATAAATCTCCTGCACCTCTTATTGTTAAGTCTCTCATCGCAATCTTATAACCTGATCCTAAAGCTGTAAACTCTTTAATGGCATCTAAACGCTTTAAAGAATTCTCATTTAATTGTTTCTTTTCAGGAATCATTAGATATGCATAAGCAATTCTATCGGATCTACCTACCCTACCTTTTATTTGATATAGCTGCGATAAACCAAAATTTTGAGCATTATCTACAATAATAGTGTTAGCGTTTGGAATATCTAATCCTGTTTCAATAATTGTTGTACATATTAAAACATTTATTTCATTTGCATAAAACTTATACATCACATCTTCTATTTCTTGTCTATCCATCTTTCCATGAGCTACACCTATTCTGGCATAAGGAATCTTATTGTGCAGTTTTGATGCAACAGAATGTATTAAATCTGTATTGTTGTATAAATAGAAAACTTGACCATTTCTTTCTAGTTCTCTCATTATTACTTCATTAATTAAATTTTCATTTTTATGTACTACATAAGTTTGTACAGGATATCTGTTCTGTGGTGGAGTATCTAATGTGGATAATCCTCTAATCCCTATTAAAGACATTTGTAAAGTTCTAGGAATTGGTGTAGCACTTAGTGATAAGACATCTATAGTATTTTTTAATTGTTTAATTCTTTCTTTGTGTTCAACACCAAAACGTTGTTCCTCATCAATTATTAATAATCCTAAATCTTTATATTCAATATCTTTAGATAATATACGATGAGTACCAATTAAAATATCAACTTTACCAGCTTTTAAATCATCAATAATTATTCTTTGTTTATCTAAAGGAATATACCTATTTAATAATTCAACTCTTACAGGGAAGTTTTCAAATCTTTTCTTAAAAGTATCATAATGTTGGAAAGAAAGAATTGTAGTAGGACATAGATATGCAACTTGTTTATCATCATTAACTGCTTTGAAAGCAGCTCTTATCGCAACTTCAGTCTTGCCAAAACCTACATCACCACATAGTAATCTATCCATAGGTTTTTCAGATTCCATATCTTTTTTTACTTCATCAATCGCAATAACTTGATCATCTGTTAACTCAAAATCAAAAGTATCTTCAAATTCTTTCTGCATTTGTGTATCTTTAGA
Organism: uncultured Erysipelotrichaceae bacterium; assembly: GCA_902795865.1. GTDB lineage: Bacteria > Bacillota_I > Bacilli_A > Erysipelotrichales > Erysipelotrichaceae > Colivicinus. The sequence continues at coordinate 2,011 of CADBMV010000019.1, forward strand.
AAACTTAAAACCAATATTTGTATCTCTAACACTGTATAATTCTATTAATTTTGCAGCTACATCTTGTACAGATTCTTCTACACGTTTTTTAGTTTGCGACCATTCTTTAGAACCTAGTTTATGAAGTTTAGGTACAACTCCTTCTTTTGAAACATATTTTCTAACTAAAGAAAATTGTGATAAAGGAACCAGTAGTTCATCATTGCCTTTATATATTATTTTCAAATAATCACATTCAATTCCATTGACAATTCTAGTTTCTATTTGCACATATTGGCCAATACCATATTGATCATGCACAACATAATCACCTTTATTCAATTCTTCATATGAATTTAAAGTTCTAGCCTCTGCATACTTATTCGCATATCTTCCTGTGTGACTTCTAGTTTTAAATAATTCAGCACTAGTATAAACAGCTAAATCTAATTTTTCTATTTCAAAACCACCATAAACATCACTATATTTTAAATTTATGCCTTCTTTTAATTCATCATCATAAATACTATATGGAATATTTAATTTAATTAAGGAATTAGTAATCTCTTCAAAGTGTTTATCATCTAATAATACTAATTTATACTTACTCTTTTCATTATTTAAAACATTGACTAAGTAATCAATAGTTCCATATGGCAAATCAATTTGTGAAACATAACTAACATTTGAAAAAGGTTCACCCTTTAAAATATCAATATCTAAACACTGTCTATTAAAGTCTGCATATACATAGAATTTTAATGGTAATTTTTTTTCTTCATACATTTCTTGAATATAAGCAATAGTCTCATCACTTAATAATTTTAAATGTGAATCAATCTTATCTTTATCACTTAAATATAATATTGGATCATCAAAATAATCTTTTAAATGACTATTTTCAAAAAATGCATAATAGAAATACTGTGATTGTCTATAATTATCAAAGTAAAGATATTCAAGTTCAAGCTCCATTTCACCACTTAAAGCTTTGATATTATCTTTTATGTATTGTTTCTCATCATCATTAAAAAATACATCTTTAGAAAAACAAATATCAACTTCTTCAATAGATGATATTGTCCTTTGTGAATCATTATCAAAAAACCTTATAGAATCAATCACATCATCAAAGAATTCTATTCTAATAGGTTTATCATAATTAACTGAATATACATCCACAATATATCCTCTGGATGCAAAAGACATTGGCGTTTCTACATGCGATGTTTTTTCATAACCTAATTTAATTAATTTACTAATTAATTCTTCTTTGTTGCAAGTATCATCTTTTTTAAGATGAATTATTTGTTTTTTTAATTCATTTTTATCAGGCAAATGTCTAATAAAACCATATGGTGAAGTTAAAACAATCTTTAATTTATCATCATTTAAAATACGATATAAACTATTTAGTCTACTAGCTCTATTTTCATATGAAGATATAATCTCTTCAGCTCTTAAAGATTCTTCTGGAAGATAAGTAAGTATTTCATTATCTTCAAAATATGAATTTAAAATATCTTTAAGTCTATTGACCATGTAGTTATTTTCTTTTATGACTATTATTACTCTATTAGTTTTTTTAGCTTCAATACTTAGTTTTAATGCTTCTTCAATTAAAGAGTTATAACTTAAAAAAGAATGATTGTCATCATTCAATGTGTTTTCTATAAGATTTAAAATATCAATATTTTTCATCAGTTATATTTTGACATTGCAAGTTCAAAGTCATGATCAAGTGAATAGATAATCGCATCTGTTGCTTTATCTATTACATCATCTAAAACTTTCATCTCATCTTTAGAAAATTTAGTTAAAACATAATCTATAGTATCAATATTTTTATCATTAGAGATACCTATTCTTATTCTGTTGATGTCTTTAGTTCCTAAAAGGTCAATGATATTTCCCATACCTTTTTGTCCTCCTGAAGAACCAGAATGTCTCATTCTCAGTTTTCCTAAAGGTAAGTCTAAGTCATCATGAATAATAATTACATCTTTTACATCAACATCATAAAACTTCATTAAAGATTTAACTGCCTCACCTGATAAATTCATATATGTCATAGGTTTAGCAATAATCACCTTATCATTCTTATATCTATAAATGCCATAATTAGATTTACATTTATTTTTATCTAATTGCACATTTAATTTTTCACATAATCTATCAATGAGTAAAAAACCCGCATTATGACGAGTTTTATTATATTTCAAACCAGGATTACCTAAACCTACAATCAATTTCATTCTTCTGTGTTTTCTTCCTTGTTTTCAAGATGATATTTATCATATATATCTAATGCTTCCATAAACATATATCCAAGTTGACTATTAGAAAAGTCTGATAAATCTTGCTTAAAATAATCTTCAATCAATTCACCACTATAAGCTAGAGATGCAGCTGCAAATCTTTTATATAGAGCGATTAGTTTCTTATCATATTGATATTCAATATAATTACCTTCTAATAGATCACTCATAAATTTAATACCACCATCTTCTTTTTCATTTAGACAGTTATACAAAGCTTTTGATAAGTTATATTCTAATCTATTATCTAATTCTGGAATACTTAATAATTGTTCATTAAGAGTGTTTAAAACATCAAATTTAGATTTATTTCTAGCTTTAGCTAAAAGGATATTAACCCATATAAATGTATCAATGTTTGTACTAACTAGAGCACTTGAAAATTTACCATCTTTATAGAAAATATCTTTAAGATTTAATTGTTTTAAAGTATCTAGATAGTTCTTATCTTCATTTATTTCACAATACAATTTTAATAATAAACCCTTATTCTTTAAATCAAGACTAGTCTCTTCATCACAATAAGTACTTAATTTCTCATAAGCATTCTCTTCTTGATTTAAAAGAGATCTATAAGCTTCAATAAACTTCTTATCATGTGTATATCTACCAATAAGTTTATAATTTCTATAAAACACATATATCAGTATCAACAACATCACTACAAACAATAACAATTCCATAATTAGTACCTCTTAACACATATATTATAACCCAAACAATTCATCATAATTCTTATTTAATTGTATTTTAAATGATTCTTCATCAATATGTAACTCTTCACAAATTTTTTTACCTGTATACACTACATATGAAGGCTCATTTCTTTTTCCACGATTTGGACTAGGAGTTAAATATGGACAATCTGTTTCTATTAATAATTTATCAAGTGGTATTTCTCTTATTACTCTTAATGGTTCCTTTGCGTTTTTCCAAGTCAAAGTTCCACTTAATGATATATAATAACCCAGCTTTACAAATTCTTTTGCCATTTCAGCTGAATCCGAGTAGCAATGCATAACTGCTTTTGTGCGATATTTCTTCATTAAATCATAGGTATCTTGTATTGCATCTCTAGAATGAATAATAACTGGCTTATTTAATTTAATAGATAATTCCAATTGTCTTTCAAATATTTCTTTTTGTTTATCTTTATTATCTTTATTCCAATAATAATCTAAACCTATTTCTCCAATAGCTATACATTTATTATCTTCATATAGTTTTGAAAATTGATTAAATTTATCCTCATCTATTTCATTTACATCACCAGGATATATACCTAAAGAATGTTTAAAACTAATCTTTGGATGTTTTATATTTAAGGCACGTTCATATTCTTCAAATGAGTTAGAAATAATCATAGCTTTTGATACATCATTTAAAGCCATTCTATCCAAAACATCATTTAAATCATCTTTAAATGCCTCATCATTTATGTGGCAATGAGAATCTAACCAATTCATTATTTACCTAAACAGAAGTTTGAAAACATATGATCAATCAAATCTTCTTGATATTCCTTTCCAAGTATTTGGCATAAATAACTATAAGCTTTGTCTAAATTTGTAACTAAAACATCAATAGTTTCAATATCAATATTTGTATACATTTGTTTTAATTCATTAAGACAACTTTTCATTAAAGCTATCTGTCTTTCATTATTTAAAATATCTTCATCAACTAAATCTATATCATCTTTATATTTATCATTTAAATAATCAGTTAATTGCTTTATATCGTTATTTAATGCCGATATTGAGATATCTCCCATTTTATTTAAATCAGCCTTATTATAAACAACTAATAAATTTCTATCTTTGTATTTATCAATTAATTGTTTATCTTGTTTATCAATATTAGATGCATCTAATACAAGTATTATTAATTCAGCATCATCAATAGCCTTCATAGTTTTTTCTATACCTATCTTTTCTATTGTTTCACTTGTATCTCTAATACCTGCAGTATCTATTAGATTTAAAGTGATATTATCTAAAACAACTTTACCTTCAACTAAATCTCTTGTGGTCCCTGCAATATCAGTTACGATAGCTTTATCTTTTTGAAGTAAAGCATTTAATAAAGAAGATTTTCCTACATTAGGTTTTCCTATTATTACTGTACTAATACCATCCTTTACAACTCTAAATCTTTCAGCTTTTTGAATCATTTGTTCAGCCTTATTAATCCAAGAATAAACATAAGGTTTTATCACATCATTAGACATTTGTTTTTCATCTTCGTATTCTGGATAATCAATATTAACTTCAATCATCGCTATAACATCTTTCATCTCATCCATTAAAGGCATTATTAATCTCTCTACAGAACCTTCAATACCTTTTAAAGCAGACTTAGCTTGAATTGAACTTTCGGCTTTTATGAGATCATTAATAGAATCTGCCTGTGATAGATTTATTCTTCCATTTAGATAAGCTCTTTTGGTGAATTCTCCTGGTTCAGCTAGACGACATCCATTTTCTAATAAAAGATTTAGTATCATTCTAGTCACATAAACTCCACCATGACAATTAATTTCTACCATATCTTGCTTAGTATAAGAATGTTTCTTTTCAAAAAAAGATACTAGTACTTCATCAATTAATTCTCCATTATTAAAGATATGGCCATATTTAATAGTGTTTGCTTCAATTTTTTTAATGTCAGATATCTTTTTGATTATAGAAAAACTATCATCTCCTGACATCCTTACTATTGAGATAGCGCCATCTTTTAAAGCAGTAGAAATTGCACATATTGTGTCATTAAACATACACCTACATTTTAATATAAAACTATATTATCAGCATACTCTAATACAATAAATCTTGAAAAAAGTACTGGTGCCATTTTAAAATATAAGTAAGTAAAAGCATTTGTACATCATAATAATAAGGAGGGAAAATATGGGTAAATATGTAATTACTAAGAGCGAGAAAAATGGTAAGTACCATTTTAATCTAGTTTCTAAAGAGCCAATTCTTACTTCGCAACAATATATGGCAAGAAAAGGCGCTTTAAAAGGAATTAGAAGTGTTACTAAGAATGCACCTATTGCACCTATTGAAGACCAAACTGTTAAAGGCTTCAAGAAGGAAGGCAATCCTAAATTTGAAATTTACCAAGGTAAAGACAAGAAATTCTATTTCAGATTAGTTGCCGCAAATGGTCAACCTGTAGGCCGTTCAGAAGGTTACAATACAAAACCTGCATGCAAAAATGGTATTAAAACAGTAAAAGCTAATGCTAAATCTGAAATTGAAAAACCAGCTAAAAAAGCTCCTGCAAAAAAAGCTGTTAAGAAAGTAGCTAAGAAAGCTGTTAAAAAGACAGTTAAAAAAGTTGTAAAGAAAACTGCTAAGAAAAAATAATTAATAATAAAACAAGTACTTCCAAACGGAAGTACTTTTTATTTTTCTGATAAATTGAAATCTATTCTTTCTAATACATTCATTTGAGCATCAGGATTATCTAGTAATCTCTTTGATTGATTAAGTATTGCATCTTCTACAAGGTTTCTAGCTAATCTACCATTTCCTGAATTTGGATCATTTTTAGCTTGAATAATTGTGAAATAATCTTGTAGTGGTCTTAAAGCTTCATCAGCTATTACATAATCTTTACCTTTAGCAATTGATTTAGCTATAAGCATTAATTCTTCACCTGTATAGTCAGAGAATTCAATGATATTAGCAAATCTAGATTTTAAACCTGAGTTAGCTTCTAAGAATTCTTTCATTTCTTTTGTGTAACCTGCAAGTATCACGATTAAATCATCACGATGATCTTCCATAGCTTTTACTAAAGTATCAATAGCCTCTAAACCAAAAGAATCATCTTTTCCTCTATATAATGAATAAG
>CADBMV010000020.1 GCA_902795865.1 uncultured Erysipelotrichaceae bacterium
AAGAAGATACTGTTATTATTGCTTCTCCTGTAGTTCCAGGTACTGAAAAAGATGCTACAGCTATGGAAAATGATTTATATAAAGCTGATGTAAAGATCGTTAAATTAAATGCTAAAGAAATATTATCAATGCATGCATCAATTGAAGATTTAAAAATGATGTTGTATCTAATTAGACCTAAATATTATTTACCAATTAAAGGAGAATATTCAGATTTAATTAATAATGCAGATATTGCTGTAGATATGGGCTATACACCTGATAAGATTGTAATCTTAGATAATGGTCAATTTGCTGACTTTGAAAATGGTAGATTAGCTTCTACTAGTGATCATATAGAATTAGAAGATAAATCTATTGATGCCTCAGATATGCAAGATGTATCTGGTATGGTTTTAAAAGATAGACAAACTTTATCAACAGATGGTGCTATAATATGTGGTGTTGTCTTAGATTTCAATTCTAAGAAGATTATTGGTGGTCCTGATGTACAATCTAGAGGTGTTATCTATCTAAAAGATGCTGACCATATCTTAAATGAAATAGGAAATATCCTTATTTCAACAATAGAAAGAAATGTTCAAGATAACTCATATGAAAATATGAAAGTTCGCATGGAAGCAAGAGAGGCAATTTCAAAATATGTCTTAAAATCAACTGGTAAAACACCAATGATACTTCCAGCAATCGTGGAAATTAATTTAGGTGAATAGTAGTGGCTAGAAAAACTAAGAAAAGTTCAAATAACTCTAAGATGAAATGGTTAATAATTTGCTTATTACTGGCAGTATTAATCTTTTTTACTGTAACTAAGATGGGTTTATTTGGAATTCTAATGAATAATTTCTTTAGTTATTTTCTTGGATCTTTATTTATAATTCCAATCTTAACTTTATTTATTTATAGTTTTTATAATATTCTTTTTGATAAGAAAATTTCAGATAAAGTAAAAGCTGGTTTATTTATATTTGTTTTATTTTCTATATTATTAAGTGCTTTTATAGCTGATGAATTAGAAAACTTTTCACAGCTTGGTAAATACATTAGTGAAAATATAGGTATGCTATCAAAACCAGAAATCTTTACTTTTACTGGTGGTATACTTGGTAATTTCTTATATGCCTTATTTACTAGTATAGTATCAAGAACTGGTACATTAATAATCATGATTTTATTGTTTGTGATATCAATGATTTTAATTGTTCCATCACAAACTTATAAAAATGCTTATGACACAACAAAAACACACGTTTCACAAACTAAACATGCTATTGATATAAGAGTTGAAGAAAGAAAAGAAGCTTTAGCAAGAGCTGAAGAAGAAAGAAAAGCAAGGCAAGCTGAAGAGATGGCAAGACTTGCTGAACAAGAAGAATTGCGTCTTCAACAAGAGCAAGAACTTTTAAGAAAACAAGAAGAAGAAAGAATACTTGAACAAGAAAGACAAGAAGAATTATTAAGAAAACAAGAAGAATTAAAAAAGAAACAAGAAAGAGAAAAAGTATTGTCTAAATCTTCTACTTTTATTAATCTAAGTGATGCTGAATTATATGGAAAAAGAAAAGTATCTAAGAAAGTAGAAGATGATGTAGTAGAAGAAGAAGTTAAAGAAACTCATAAAGATGAAATACCTTTTGTAAGACAAGTTAAAAAAGATGAAGTTAATGAGGATAAGAAAGTATTAAAACCTGTAAAGAAAAAAGGTGCTTATAAATTACCTAAACCTTATACAGATTATCTAGAAGCATCTAGCAGTGCATCTTCTTCTGTTAATAAGACTTCTGCTAGCGCTAAAGGAGAAAGACTTTTAGAGGTGTTAAGTAGTTTTGGAATCCATGCTTCCTTATTAAATACATATATTGGTCCTTCTGTTACTAAATTTGAAATTAAACCTGATAGTTCTGTTAAGATAAATCGTATTATGAATATTTCTGATAATATCAAGATGGAATTAGCTGCAAAAGATATCAGAATTGAAGCTCCAATGCCAGGGAGAAGTGCTGTAGGTATTGAGATACCTAATGTAGAGCCAATTCCTGTTAAAATGATTGATTTAGCAAATAAAAAACCTTTTATGGAAAAAGATAGTAGTTTATTATTTGCTTTAGGTAAGGATTTAATGGGTGATGCAGTATATTGTGATTTAGCTAAGATGCCTCACTTATTAATTGCAGGTGCTACAGGTTCAGGTAAATCTGTATGTATAAATACAATTATTACTTCATTTTTATTAAGAACTAATCCTGATGATGTAAAGCTTGTTTTAGTAGATCCTAAGAAGGTTGAATTTACACCATATAAAGATATTCCACATCTATTATGGCCTATTATTGATGATGCGCAAATGGCTTCTAATATGCTTAAAAAAGTGGTTGTTATTATGGAAGAAAGATATGATCTATTTGCATCTACTGGTGTTAGAAATATCTCTAGCTATAATGAACAAGTTTCACAATACAACGCTAATCTATCAAAAGATGAAAAGCCTATGGAGAAACTACCTTATATGGTTGTTATTATAGATGAGTTAGCTGATTTAATGGCAATTGCAGGTAAAGATGTAGAATTATCAATTCAACGTATTACTCAACTTGCTAGAGCTAGTGGTATCCATTTAATAGTAGCAACACAAAGACCTTCAACTGATGTCATTACAGGTTTAATTAAATCTAATATTCCTTCAAGAATTTCTTTTGCTGTTGCCAGTTCTATTGACTCTAGAACAATACTAGATCAAACAGGTGCTGAAAGATTATTAGGAAATGGTGATATGCTATATTATCCACAAGGTGAATCAGCTCCAATAAGAATGCAAGGTGTATATGTTACTGATAGAGAAATAAATAGAATTACAAAATATGTTAAATCACAAGCTGATCCTGAATATGAAGATTCTTATTATGAATTCTTAACTAATATGAATGGTAGCACTGTAATGGCTTCAGGAAGTGCTAATGCTGATAGTATGGATTCGTTATTTGATGAAGTAGTAGAGTTTGTTAAGATGCAACAGAAAGCTTCCACATCTTTACTACAAAGAAGATTTGGCATAGGTTATAATCGAGCTGCAAGACTAATAGATACTTTAGAAGATAGAGGTATAATTGGTCCTGCAAATGGCTCAAAGCCTAGAGAAGTATACTTAAAACCTGATGAAGAATAGTTAATAACTATTCTTTTTTTTGAGATTAATTTGACACTGATTTGGGACTAAGTTGGGACTATTTTTGTTTTATTTAATGTTATTGTATTCTTGCAAGTAACAAGAAAGGAGGAAAATGAATACATTTAATATATTTGGAAAAATTATTGAAGAACCAGAAAAGATAGTTACTAGTAATGGTACTAAGATGTGTAAATTAAAAGTTTCTGTAAATAAGAATAATACTGATCAAGAAATTACACATGATATTCTAGATGTCGCATTATTTAGAAAACTAGCTGAAGAAGAATATGATGTAGGACAATATGTGGCAATTAATGGTAAACTTACATCTAATTCTTACAAAAACGAAAATAATACATATAATTTCATTAATTTAATCGCAAATAATATTGAAGTTATAAGTGGGTAATGAGTTGCTTAGGCAACTCATTTTAATTAAATGTAATATAATATAGATATGTTTGATTCATTACAAGAAAAATTAACTAAAACCCTAAGAAATGTTCAAGGTAAGGGTAAATTATCAGAAAGAAATATGGAAGAAACTCTAAGAGAAATTAGAGTTGCTTTACTTGAGTCTGATGTTAACTATGGTGTTGTAAAAGACTTTTTAGAAAAAGTTAGACAAGAATCTTTAGGTCAAGATGTTTTAAATTCTGTAGAGCCAGGACAATTATTAGTTAAGATAGTTCATGATGAAATTATTAAATTATTAGGTGATGATGATAATGAACTAATTTTTAATGAAGATGGTTTAACTAAGATTATGATTGTGGGTCTTCAAGGTACAGGTAAGACTACTCAACTTGGAAAACTTGCTAATTATTTAAAGAAAAGAAATAAGAAACCTATTATGATTGCAGGTGATATTGTTAGACCTGCCGCAATCGAACAACTTCAAACTCTTGGTAAACAAATAAATGTTGAAGTTTATTCTGAAGGTCTTGATATTGATGTATTAACACAGATTAATAATGGTATTGAATATGCTAATAAGAATAATTATGATGTTGCTTTAATCGATACTGCAGGAAGACTTCAAATTGATGAAGAATTAATGGATGAATTAAAAAAGATTAAAGATAGTATTCATCCTGAAGAAATATTATTAACTGTAGATGCTTTAACAGGTCAAGATATAGTTAATGTATCTAATGCTTTTAATGAGCTTTTAGACGTTACAGGACTCATTCTAACGAAGTTTGATGGTGATTCTAAGGGTGGATCTGCCTTATCAGTAAAAGCTGTTACAGGAGTTCCTATTAAGTTTACTGGTGTTGGTGAAAAAATAAATGATTTAGAACAATTCTATCCAGAAAGACTTGCTCAAAGAATACTAGGAATGGGTGATGTTGTATCATTTGTTGAAAAAGCTCAAGAAGAAATGGATATGAAATTGGCTGAACAAACAGCAAATAGATTAATGGCTGGTAAGTTCACAATGGATGATCTGTTAAATTCAATTGAACAATCAAGAAAACTTGGTCCATTATCTTCTATTATGAATATGCTTCCAGGTATGTCTGATATGGCTAAAGCAATCAATGATAATGATGCTGAAGATCAACTAAAAAAGATTAGAGCTATTATTCAATCAATGACACCTGCAGAAAGACAAGATCCATCTATTATGAGATCATCTCATAAAAGAAGGATTGCTTCAGGTTCTGGAACTAGTGTTGATGATGTTAATAAATTATGTAACCAATATGACAAAATGAAGAAAGTCTTTAAAAACTTTTCAGCATTTTCTTCAATGTTTAAAATGTAAGATGTGTGGCAGATATGAACTAAATCTATCTGATGATAATAAATCAAAGCAGATAAAACAAAGAGCCGAAAAATTAAATCTCATCTATAAAGAAGGTGAGATTTTTCCTAATGATGATGTTTTGTGTATGATAGCTAATAAATCAAAAATTGATTTAAGTGTTATGAAATGGGGTATAAAATCAAAAGCATTTCAAATTAACGCAAGACTAGAAACTATCAACGACAGAAATACCTATGATGAATTTAAAAATAATAGATGTGCTGTCATATGTAATGGTTTTTATGAATGGGATAAAGATAAGAATAAATATTTTGTTAAGACAAGTGATGATATTATCTATTTAGCTTGTATCTTTAATAGTAATAATGAACTATTGATTATTACTAAGGCTGCTGGTGATAATTTTAAATCCATACATGATAGAATGCCTATAATTATGAATCAAGAAGAAATGCTAAAGTATATACATAATGAAGATTATATCTTTTCTAATAAAAAGCTAATAATAGAAAATGTAGATGATGATATTAAATTATTCTAATATAGAGTCAAGTAAAAATACTTGACTCTATTAATAATTTATGTAATTATTAATGAGTAAAAAAAGGAGGTAATTATGGTTAAACTAAGATTAAAGAGAATGGGTGCTAAAAAAGTTCCTTTCTATCGTATAGTTGCAGCTGATTCTAGAGCTCC
>CADBMV010000021.1 GCA_902795865.1 uncultured Erysipelotrichaceae bacterium
ATTCCATACTCCATCACTTATCCAAGAATTATGTACTGCAGGTACAAAACCTGTATTTACAGTTACACCAATTTCTTTTAGCATTGCACGTAAATCATCAAAACTAGTGTATATCTTATCTCTTTCAGCAGTCATTGCTTCTAATTCTTCATCAATACGTTTTTCTTCTTCTTCATAGAATTCTTGCATAATCAGCAATTCAGCTTGTCTAGCTACAATACTTTCATAACTTTCATCTAATTGAGCTTTAGAAGCATCTAATTCAGCCTTATCTTCATTTAATTGTCTAATCACATCTAATAGTTCATCTCTATCAGCTTTATCTTTAGAAACAATAGCTTCAACTCCATATATTCTAGAAAGCATATCAGAAAAAGATTTAGAGCCTAACACAAATTCTAAATAACCAGAAAAATGCATACTCTTTTGTGATTCTACCATTCTATTTTTAACTCTAGTATTTAAAGCTTCAACTTTTTCTTCATTTTCAGCAATTTGAATTTCTAGAGCTTCAATTTTAACTTTTAATTGTTCAATCTGATAAGCTAGAGTATCTATTTCAGCTTGTAGACTCTCAGCTTTAGATGCATATTCTATAGCTAAAGCCTTAGCTGCATCTCTATCATTCTCTGCTGCAGCAATTTGATTTTCTATTTCTTCTAGATTGTTTTGTGTATTTTGAGCTATTGCAGCACAAGCCTTCTTATCCTTATATTTAACGCATTTATCATAATCAGATATCTCTTCATCTTCATCAGCCATAATAAAACTAGCCCTTGTACTAATAGGCAAGAGCATAAACACTATAAGAATGATACTAATAATCTTTTTAAACATTATCGTGTCAACCTCAAGTACTTACAAACTGATATATAAGAACCTAAAAAACCTACAATAACTCCAATTATTAATAAACCTATACTTAAATACATAATAAATGGATATACAGGAACCAAAGTAATAACTCCAGCTAATACTCCTCCAGTAATTTCATGTAGTTTATAGTATAAATAAATAATAATAGCAATAGGAATAATTGAACCAAAAATACCTATAATAATACCTTCTACTAAAAACGGAGCACGAATATATCCATTTCTAGCACCTACATTTCTCATAATCCATATTTCATCTTTTCTAGTTGCGATAGTAATCTTAATAGTGTTATATATCAAATAAACAGCTAAACCTATTAAAGCTAGTATTAATACTCCACCACCATTTCTTGTGGCATGCAAGATATTAATTAAAGTATAAGTATTGCTACCACCATCTTCTACTGAATCAATACCATTAATCTTAGCTATACTATTTTTAACACTAGATAAAGTTGAACCATCATTTAGATAAACAATAAATGTATCATGGAATGGATTATCATCTCTATATAATTCAGAGAATTCTACCATATCAGGATATGTTTCATTATAAAAATCAAATTCTTCATCTTTAGTACGATAATCTACTCTATCAACTCCTTCAATAGAAATGATATCGTTTTTCATATTATTAATAACTCCAGAATCTGTAACATCATAATCAATTAAAGCTACTAAAGATATAGAAGATTCTATCTCTTGAGTTAAATAACTTAAATTATAAGCAAATACCGCAAAAACACCTACTAATAATAAAGTAATGGTCACAGCACTCGCACTAGAAACAGCCATACCAAAATGACGCTTTACACCTAAGAAACCCTCTTTTATATGTCTGAAGAATCTTCTAATGAATCTCATCAGTATCTCCTTCTTGTCTAACCTCTACATATTCTAGAGTTCTATTTAAATCTTCAGGTACAACAATCTGATCAATCTTAAGAGTTTGTAGATCAGCTTCAGACATTGAATCTTCTAGATTATTCTCTACAACATATTCCTCTTGACTATTTTCTACTTCTTTTTCAACAGTTTCTTGCTTAACAGGTTCTTCTACTTTTTCTTCTGCTTTTTCTTCTTGTTTTTTATGATAGAAAGAAATATTCTCATGCATCTTATCATTCACAATATGACCTTGGTCTAATTTAATAGTTCTTTTAGGATGATATTCAACCATCACATCATTATGTGTAACAACTAATAAAGTTGTTTTTTCTTCTTCATTTATCTTTTCTAATAAACGAATCATCTCATCTGTCATATTTGGATCTAGATTGCCTGTAGGCTCATCTGCGATTAAAATGGTAGGTCTTTTAGCTATAGCTCTTGCGATCGCAACACGCTGTTGCTGGCCACCAGAAAGCTCTCTAGGCTTAGCATTTGATTTATCAGCTAATTCCACAAGTTTTAAGACTTCTCTTACTCTTTTTCTAATCTTATCTGTAGGCATATCTAAAACTTCTAAAGCATAGGCAACATTTTCAAAAACAGTCTTTTCAGGTAAAAGACGATAATCTTGG
>CADBMV010000022.1 GCA_902795865.1 uncultured Erysipelotrichaceae bacterium
GTCATCATTGTCTTTTTGCGATTAACCCCATGTTTATTTAAAGGTGATACCCTTTAAAAACCCTACGTTTATTTAAATCGCCGTTTTTTACTTGGAATCTTAATTATTCTTTAGGTTCGTCATTGTGAACTTCTTGAACTTGTTGCTCAAAAGTTTTTTCTTCTTTAGGTTCAGTATTTAAAGCTTTCTTTAAACCTTCAACACCTTTTTCAGCAATATTGACAGTTGTAGTTTTTGCTTTTTCAATTGCTTGTTTAACTTCTGGTTTTTCAAAGAATTCATTTATTTTGTTTTGAATATCACTTAGGAAATCAGCTGTTTTCTTTAAAGCATCAGAATCTTTAACTTTTTCAAACTCGTTCATAATATCATTTCCTAGTTTTTCTAAAGTATTATCTTTTTCCTTATTGTTTGTTAATTCAGAAACTTTAACTTTTGTAAATTCAACAGCTTCCATAGACTTAGCTTTAACTTTATCAAGGAATTCATCAAGCTTTTCATCTTCTTGAACATCCGCAATAACGTTTTTAACCTTATCAATAGTTGATTTAATAGCTTGTTCAGTCTTTTCAACTAAAGCTTTTGCTTTTTGTTTACCTTCATCATCAAGATTGTCAACTTTTGCAGCTAAATCTTTTTCTAGTTCTTGAACCTGAGATTCCATTTCTTTTACAGTATCCTCAAATTTAGTCATATTGAATACCTCCTTCAATACTAATTATATAATTAATTTTTAAATGTAAAGTATAAATATCTAAAATTTAGCACTAATTTATTAGTCTATTTATGATAAAATTATTTTGGTATGAGAAGAAGAGGTGGATTTGGTTTTTTTTCGCTAATATTCATGTTTATGATGCTTGATATAGTAGGCTCAGTTTTTGGGTTTGCTTTTGATTTGATAGGATTATTTATTCCTGTGGCTGTTATGGGTGTAATCTTCTTATCGTTCTTTAGATTATTCCAAGCTTTATTCCAAACTGGTTCTAGAGTTACACAAAATCAAACAAATTCTTATAGTAGAAAAACTAATTATAATAAATCAAATGTGAAGAATGCGAAAAATGCTAAGATTGATAAAGTATTAGCTAAGTATTTTGAAAAAAATGTATCTTTAATATTATTTGATGATGTTTCTATAAGTACACAATCTGGTAAATATACTACTGTTGATAATTTATATGTAAATTATAAGGATGAGAAAGTTTGTAAGTTATCTGAACTAAAATCATATTATCCTGGTTCTTACGACAAGATTATTAATGCTTTAACTGAACTTGCTAAAAAGGGTGGTAATGTTGAAACAATTGTTCCAGAAAACAAGGAAAGCAAAGCTGATGCTTTCTCTGATGCAGAGAAGTTTATTAATCAAATTAATAATTTAAATCAAAATATTGTCAATGAAGAAGTTACAAATGGTCTTTATCAAACATGTGAGCTTTTGAAGCAAATTGATGTTGCGGACAGAGTTGATGGCAAAGTTGATCCAAAATTGAATAAATTATATGAATATTATTTACCAATATTAGTTGGTATTTTAGAAGACTATAAACGTTTAAGTGATTCCACTGCTAATACAGATGAATTCAAGAAATGTGAAACACAACTTGTAAAGACAATCAAATTGATTAATGAAGCTCTAAAGACTATTTTTGGTTCATTACATGAATCTGACTATATGAATTTAAATGCAGATATTAATACTTTACAATCACTATTAAAACAAGATGGATTAGTAGAAACTCCATTTAAAGGAGGTCAATAATGCCTGATAATAAGATAGATATGTTTAAACTTGTTCAAGAAGTTGAAAAACAAAGAGCAATGAATATTGATGAGATTTTTTCTGATCTTGATTCTGTTAAGAATGAAGAAGTAAAAGTACAAGAACCTCGTTATACTAATTCTGCTGCGACAAGTAGTGTTAATCTAATACGTAAACCTACATTACCTGATGATATTGGTACATATAATACTAGATTCGAAGCTTTTAAAGCTATAATCGAACATGTCTATTATGGAACTAGTAATGCTGGTGATTACGTTCAAGGACATTCAGATGCTTTAGAATACTATTTTAAAGATGCATATGCTAACTCTAAAGATTTATATGTTGTAGAAGCAAGAGTAAACGATGAAATTAATAAATTCTCTTCTAGAGCCCAGCTATATCAAAAGGGTTATTATGATGGTTTATTCTATGTTTTAAAGGCTTTAAAGAGATCCAAAGAATTAATAATGGTAGTTTTAAATAGAGAGATTAATAGTAAACTATAATGGCAAAAAAAGATGACAGAGAACAAATGATGAACGAACTCTTCTCTAAAAGGAGAAGTTTTTCAAATATTTATAATGATTCAGTAGATATTCTAAAAGATACTGAATCAGAATTAAATAAAATATTACTTCAAAATCAAAAAGATTTAGAAGAAATGACTAAGAACTTTAATTATTCAGATGATGATTTAAAGAAGTTAAAATCAGATATTGAAAAAGATTTTAATATTCAAATAGAAACTCCTGAAACAGTAGTGTTAGGTAAAGCTTCTAAAGAAGTATTTGAAAATATCTATAATGATTTATCTGAAACTATAATTGGTCAAGATGAAGCTTGTAAAGGATTTACTACAGCTTTTAGAAGACCATATGTAGTAGGTTCTGATCCTAAAAAGATAAGAAATAGTATTATTCTATATGGTTCTAATGGAACTGGTAGATATCAAATGGTTACTACAATGGGCCAATTATTAAAGAAATATGGTTTAACGGTTTCTAGTGAAGTTTATGTATTAGATATGTCTAGATATCAATCAAGTTCTCAAGAAATACTTTTCTTACAAGATATTTATGTAGCTTTAAGTGGTAAGAACCCCATAGTATTAATAGAAAAATTTGAAGAAGCTTCACCAATATTTAATAGAATGCTGTCAGAATTAGTACTTGATGGAAGTTGTGTACTAAATAAGAGATATTCATTTAAGAATAATCAATTAATAGAAGTTACTAGTACATTATCAGGAGATATTATTGATAGATTAGATGGTAATGATAAAGTATTAGTATTTGTTTCTGAAAAGAATCCTACTAAATTAATGGATATTTTTGGTAAATCATTTATTGATAAGATAGATGATAAAGTTAAAACTGAAAAATTAGATGAAGAATCATTAATAAAAATAATTGAACAACTAATTGAGTCTTTAGTTACTAGATGTAAAGCACAACTTGAAATTGATTTAACTGTTGATAGTAGTATTAATGATTATTTAAGAAGTATTTACGAACCTAATGATGGTATAGATTCTTTATCACCAACTGTAAAAAAGATATATAACGAGATGGTTGATTTAGCTTTAAAACATGATGATTTAAGTTCAGTAGCTATAAAATTTGATGAAACTATTAAAGCTAGTTTCAATGAGACAGTTGTGGATCTTGATATTATTGATGATTCAAGAGCTGAAAGAGAAGAAATTCAAAAAGAATTAGATGAAGTTGTAGGTTTAGTTGATGTTAAAAATTATTTATTATCTTTAGAAAATTTATTAAAGATAAATCAAATAAGAAAGCAAAAAGGTTTAAAAACTAACGAAATATCTAAACATATGATTTTTACTGGTAATCCTGGTACTGGTAAGACTACTATTGCAAGACTTGTATCAAGAATGATGAAAGCTTGTGGTATTTTAAAGCAAGGACAACTTGTTGAAGTGACTAGAGCAGACTTAGTAGGAAAGTATGTAGGTCATACTGCTCCTTTGACAATGTCAGTAATACAATCAGCTATCGGTGGAGTTCTATTTATTGATGAAGCTTATTCATTATATAGAGGAAAAGATGATTCTTTTGGTTTA
>CADBMV010000023.1 GCA_902795865.1 uncultured Erysipelotrichaceae bacterium
AATTTGGGTTTCTCACTTATGGGGTTTATCACGTTCCACTTATATATTTCTATATAACTCGTCTCTTTGACACTTTTACAGGGTTTTTCATGGATTTCTCTTTAGAAAAACTACCAGCCGTCAGCTAATGCTGCCCAAGCTTATTTTTTCACTTGGCATAAACGCTACTATCATCGCAGATAGTGTGAGCATGGACTTTCCTCTAGTAATACTAGCGATTGTCTAAATACTATTTGTTATAAACTTGTTCTTCAAGTCTAGAAATTCTTTTTAAGATATCAACAGAAGAATAAGATGTAGTATTAGAAAGATCAAATGCCATCTTTCTACCCTCTAATTCAACATTTTTAGCTGTTAATTCTTTAACTTGAGCTTGTAAAGTTGCCACAGTATCAAGAAGTTGTTGAATATTATCTTCCATGATCTGATAATCTTCTAATATACTATCTAAAAATGCATCTACTTCTGCAGGAGCGTATCCTTTAAAATCAACTTTAAATTCTTTATTTAATATTTCTTCAGGTGTTAAATTTAACTTTTCCATACTTATCCCCCAAAATATTTCTAAAAATATTTTACTATCAAATCAGTAAACTAGCAAATAATATATTACTATTATATAATAAAACAAGGTGAAAAGATGAAGTATCCTAACAGCAATAAGACATATGTCAAACCTAATGAAACAACTTCTAATAGAGGTATGTCATTAGAAGAAGACATAAATAAAACAAACAGATATTATCTCACTAATGATATCGCTGTAATTTATAAGAAACCTACACCTATTACAATAGTTAAGGTTGATTATCCAAAAAGAAGTGCTGCTAAGATTACGGAAGCTTATTTCAAGCTAGCTTCAACTACCGATTATAACGGTATATATTTGGGGAAATATATTGATTTTGAAGCTAAGGAATGTGAATCTAAAACTTCTTTTCCATTCTCGTCAATTCACTCACATCAAGTTAAACATTTAAATGATGTATTAAAACATGGGGCAATAGCCTTTATTATTTTGAGGATGACTTCTTATAATAAGGACTTTCTAATTAAAGCAAGTGATTTTATTGATTTCTATAATTCAGGAAAAAGAAAATCTATTTCTTATGCTTGGATATTAGAAAATGGCTTTGAAATTGAATATTCATATCAAAGGCCTTGTGATTATTTGAAAGTAGTTAAAAAAGTTTTTAAACTATAAGGAGATTTATGACTAGGAAAGTAAAAAAGAAAAGAAAGATAAATAAGCTAAACCTTTGGGCCCTTATTGTATCAGTTATTGCAGGGCTAGGTTTAATAATGCTTGTGGTAGGAATAATAATGATTGCATCATTATTATCAAATAAACCTACCTTAAATATTAATGACTTTGATCAAGCTGAATCTTCTATTATTTATGATGTTGCAGGAGATGAAATAGCAAGTTTAGGTACTGTCATTAGACAAAATGTTGAATATGAAGAAATACCAAACTGTGTTGTTGATGCATTTGTGGCAATAGAAGATTCACGTTTTTTCCAACACAATGGTTTTGATATTCCACGTTTCACAAAAGCTTTTCTAGAAAATATAAGAACTATGTCTTTTGGACAAGGTGGTTCTACTTTTACTATGCAATTAGTAAAGAATACTTATTTTGTGGATGATGAAGCTGGACAAGAAGCTGCAAGAAGTGGTGCTAGAGGTGTTAGAAGAAAAGTACAAGAAATAGCTTTAGCATTAGAACTTGAAGGATATCGTTCTAAACAAGATATTTTTGAATCATATGTAAATAAATTGAACTTTGGTGGTAGCAATAATATTCGTGGTATTCAAAAAGCTGCGCAATACTACTTTGGTAAAGATATATCTCAATTAAATTTAGTTGAAGGAGCATTACTTGCGGGTGTTATTAATGCACCAAACTTTTATAATCCTTTCTATAACTTACAAGAAGCGCAAAATAGAACTACTGAAGTTTTATATCAAATGAAAAATCATGGATACATATCTCAAGCTGAATATGATTTAGCTAAAAGTATTAGAATTGAAGATTTATTAAATGATCCATATTCAAATAGAACTGAAGGTGAAGGTATTCCATATCAAGCATACATCGATACTGTAGTAGCTGAAGTAATTAATCTTACAGGTTTGGATCCTTATTCTACAACAATGCATATTTATACTTATATGAATAAAGGTATTCAGCAACAAATGGATGATATTCAAGCTGGTAATTTTGAAGATGATTATTTATTCTATCCTGATGAGTATTTTGAATGTGCATCTGTATGTATAAAGAATTCTACTGGTGAAGTAGTTGGAGTTTT
Source organism: uncultured Erysipelotrichaceae bacterium (assembly GCA_902795865.1). GTDB lineage: Bacteria > Bacillota_I > Bacilli_A > Erysipelotrichales > Erysipelotrichaceae > Colivicinus. The sequence continues at coordinate 2,316 of CADBMV010000023.1, forward strand.
AGGTGGAAGAAATTATGCGGATGGTGGACAGTTATTATTAAATCATGCGACTGATCAATATAAGCAACCTGGTTCTTCAATTAAACCAATTTTAGACTATGCCCTAGCCTTTGAAAATCTAGGATGGGCAACAGATCATGTGCTTACAGATAGACCAATGTGGATGGATTCTAGTGCGACTAATTTAGTTTATAATGATTCGGGTACTTATGTAGGTGATGTGACTTTAAGAACTGCTTTAGGTCAATCAATTAATACTTGTGCAATTCAAGCTTTACAATCAGTATTGAATGCGAAAAAGTATGAATATGTGGTTAATTATTTACAATCATTTGGATATGATTTTTCACTAGATGATTTTAATATTCAATATGCAGTTGGAGGTTCAACTTGTGAAGTTACACCTTTCCAACACGCAGCTGCTTATGCAGGCTTAATGAATTATGGTTTATATAATGTACCACATACTGTTGAAAGAATAGAATTTACTAATGGTAAATCCCCTATTTCTCCAGTATATGAGTCTCAACAAATCTTATCCGAAGCTGCTTCATTTATGACTGCAGAACTAATGTATTCAAATGTTGAAAGCTTTGGTGGATCATATAGTTTTGTGAAAACTGATAAATATCCTGTATATGGTAAAACTGGTACTACAGATTATGGTCTATCTGCTTTAGATTTTAATATTCCATCAGGTGCAATAAAAGATGGTTGGCTTGTTGCAGCGACATCAGAATATACAACTGCTACTTGGGTTGGTTATGAAAAAGCTGTTATTGGCCAACAATCCTATATCACAAATGATTACTATTACAATCAAAGACCTCAAGGTAAAATCGCTCATTTGATTCTAGAAGCAGCATATGAATATGGAGGAGCTACTCCTACTAGACTTGAAAGACCTTCTGATGTGGTATCAATATCACATATCTTAGGAACCTTCCCATATGCACAATTTGATTCTGAAACAATGGATCCTGCATTATTAACTACAGGTTTAATTAAAAAAGATTCTGCAAAACTAGTAGCACTTGCAACTCCTGATATGAAAGAAATGCCTGCTGGTTTTGATGCAAGCATCAATGCTGAAGATAGTCGTATTAGTCTTACATGGCCTACATATCCAGATCAAGATAAACTTGTTGAAGCATCAGACACTAAAGATATTTCATTGAAAAATGCTTCTGGAGATGTAATAGTCCCTGCAACTGGTGCTTGTCTGTTTGATTACACAAAGTTATATGGTCCTATAAAATATATGGCTGATATTAAATATGGTGATAAGGTTGAACATGTAGCAGTATCAGAAGATAAGACAAGTCTACAACTAGATATAAACCCAGGTGAAAATATTACTGTTGAAGGATACTATGGATATGAAAAAGGAGATACTACATCTAATAAAGAAACTAAGAATCTATCTGTACAATTAAAGATTACAATACCTTCTAGTTCTTCTAGTATTTCAGATGTGGAAGCATGGGCTGATAAATATAACTTTATAAATTTTGAAACAGCACAAGTTGATAATATTGATAATAATAATCCATTCACTGTAAGAGATAATAACAATAATACTTACACATATGGACAAACTATAGACATCAATGATTCTAATTTAAGATTAACTGTTACTTATTATGTAGAGAAAGATTTAAAACTAACATATACAACTACTAACCCAGATAAAGATACAAAAAAATTGAATATACATGTGACATACGATGGTGATGAAAGTGATCTATCATGGGATTATGGTTCATATGATAATTTGAGTATTAATCAAAATAATAAAAAACAATTATCTCTAGAAGCAAGAGATGGCATAAAAGATGGTAGCTTCAGAGTAAGAGTTACTGCTAAAGATAAAACACTAACTATAATGGTTAACATTAGTGGAGGAGAACTATCTGAAGGCTAAAAACAATAAAACGGCGATTTAAATAAACGTAGGGTTTTTAAAGGGTATCACCTTTAAATAAACATGGGGTTAATCGCAAAAAGACAATGATGAC
>CADBMV010000024.1 GCA_902795865.1 uncultured Erysipelotrichaceae bacterium
AGGATTTTCAACTGCATCACCTAAGAACTTTAATTCTTTTTCAACTAGGAAACCAGCAGCTGAAGGTAAGTGTGTTGGAATACCTACAGTAGAAGCGTGTGCTCTATGTACAGAACCAAAAGCATCTTCAACAAATAGATCACCTAATGAAGCCCAGTATTTACCAAGTTCTTCATCATTTTTTGATTCACCTTTTTCATATCTAGTGTTTTGCATTAAAACAACTTCACCTTCATTCATGTTGTTAATTGCATCTTCTAATACTTCACCTCTTGTCGCATTAACGAAAATAACTTTATTATTAGGTAAGTATTCTTGTAGTTTAGCTGCTACTATACGCATATCATTCTTTTTCTTTGCAGCTTCAATTTCTTCTTCAGTTTTCTTATAATCAACTTTTCCTAAGTGTGATAATAAAATAACCTTAGCATTATTTTCCAATAAATACTTAATTGTAGGAAGTGCAGCAACTACACGATTATCATCAGTAATTTCCTCTCCCTTATGTGGCACATTAAAATCAACTCTCACGATGACTTTTTTGCCACTAACTTGTAAATCAGTAACTAGCTTTTTAGCCATAATAAAACTCCTCCTAAATACATAACCATTATATCATCAAGACTAACAAAAAGAAGGCTAATTTATCTGATTGCCTTCTTCATTTAATTGAGTATCATCACTCTTTCTTTTTCTGACTTTTTCCTCAATGCCATATTCCTTACATTTTTGAGTATATTCTTTTTCGGCAGCATTAAGTTCAGCTAATATTTCTTCTAAATCTCTCATATCTACCTCACAACATTTTCAATTTTAACACATTTTTCATAAAATAGAGATATGTATTTAAAGCACGACATCTCAAATACAATAATCATCGAAAAATCGCGTTTTATTTGCTACATGAAGCATCTTAAAACTGAAGAAGATTATAAAGATTACCTTTCACAAATCAGAAAGAAGCACTATGATGCAACACATGTTTGCTCAGCATTTGTTTGTGATAATATTCAAAGATCTTCAGATGATGGTGAACCATCTGGTACAGCTGGAGCACCTATTTTAAATGTCTTATTAAAAAATAGTTTAAACCAAATGTGTGCTATTGTAGTTAGATACTTTGGTGGAATTAAACTTGGTGCTGGTGGTCTTATAAGAGCTTATTCAAATGCAGTTAGTGATTGTTTAAAACAAGGTATACTTGTTGAAGATATTGTATATCCTAAGTATCAATTATCTGTTTCTTATGAATTAGGAAATAAAATCGAAAACTATTTAAGAAACAATACAATTCTATTAGATACAAAATATGATTTGGATATTTGTTATGAATTTGCTTTAGATGATTTAGCTAAAATAGATAAAATTCTAGAGTACACAAAAGGTATTCAACCAAAACAAATTGGTGAGAAAGTAATACAAAAAGTAGTAAAATAATGATATGAATGATATTAAGGTATATATTAATTATTTGAATATAATATTAGGGATAATTGTTTTAATTACAACTATAGTTTTATTAGTTAAAATAGTTAAAACATCTAAAAATATTACAATACTAACTAATAATGGCCAAAAAATATCAAATAATTTATCTTTGATACAAGAAAAGACAGATTCTATAAAAAAGACAAAAGATAGTTTTGTATTTATGGGCTCACTATATATAATACTTAGTATCCTTAAAGATGCTGATAAGTACTATAAAAGAGATTATTCTATATCTAAATCATTAACTAGATCTATAATGGATAACTCCAGAAAATTAAATAGAATTAAACTATAAAAATGATTCAGCTAAATGCTGAATCATTTATTATTTAGTACCATATATTCTATCGCCTGCATCACCAAGTCCTGGAACAATATATCCCACTTCATTTAAATGCGAATCAAGTGCAGCTAAGTATAAATCAACATCAGGATGAGCTTTAGTGAATGCTTCAACACCTTCAGGGGCTCCAACTAAACATACCATCTTAATATTCTTTGCACCTCTTTTTTTAAGCATATCCACTGCCGCAATGGCACTACCACCTGTTGCAAGCATTGGATCCAAGGCAAGCACAATACCATCTTCTAATTCTTTAGGAAATTTTGCGAAGTATTCAACTGGTTCTAGAGTTTGCTCATCTCTATATAGACCAATAAAACCAACCTTAGCAGTAGGAATAAGTTCCATAATTCCATTAACTAGTCCCATACCAGCTCTAAGAATAGGAACCAATATAACCTCAGTATCTAATTCTTTAGTGTCACAAGGTCCCATAGGAGTATTGATATGAATATCTCTTAATGGTAAATCTCTGCATACTTCATAAGCCATTAATGATGCGATTTCATCTAGATTCTCTCTAAAATCTTTGTGTCCTGTTCTTTCATCTCTCATAAGTGTCAATTTATGAGTGATAAGCGGATGATCAAATACTGTTACCATAAAATATAAGCCTCCTGTTTTCTTTTTTCATTATACTCAAATATATAGATAAAGAAAGTAAAATTTTATAAAAAAACAATTATCTTTAAGATAATTGTCTAAATATTAAAGTATTCTCTTATAAAATCAGAAACTCCATGATTATTATTGTCTTTACATATATAATCTGCATACTTTTTTATATCATCTTGAGCATTATTTACTATTACAGCTATCTTAGCTTTTTCAAACATTGAAATATCTGTGCCATTATCGCCAAATACCATTGTATCCTTAATATCAATATTTAATAATTCGCAAAGATATTCTAGTCCATATCCCTTATTAGCGAGTTTAGAATTTACACAATATACATTTTTATCAGCTCTTAAATAAACTATTTCAGGACAATTTCCAACTATCCTTTTATATACTTTTTCAAACCTATTTAAATGAGTATTATAATCACTGGTAATCTTATATATATTAAGATTACTTAAATCTAGATTAGGTTTATATTCTGTTTGTTCAAAAGCAAATTCTTTCATTCTTGCTTCAAAGAAATCAGATGTAGAATGATAATAAGTACCTTCAATTGAAAACAATTTAAAGACAATATCATTTTCATATAGAGTTTTAGCTAAAAAGTTATTGTATTCTTTCGGAATACAAATATTCTTAAGACACTTGTGATTTTGATAAATATTGCCACCGTTATTAACTACATATGGATAATCAATGTTTAATTCATCAATATAAAATGATAATAATTCTTCATTTCTTCCTGAAATAATAGTAAAGATAATGCCTTTTTCTTTTAGTTTTTCTACAACATCAAAAATCTTAGAATCTAACTTTTTATTATCATCTAACAATGTTCCATCTAAATCACAAGCAATTAATTTAATCATTGAATACTTTATCTAATTTATCTCTTAAAAAATCATTAGACTCTTTAAGGTTTTCTTGCCACCTATCTGGATAATCACACCAGAATTCACCATTAAACATTCTCACACCTAATTTCTTTAATACTTCTAAATTAGATATGTAATCAGTTAGACCAGTACCCCAAGGTACACTTCTATCAGTTTTAGGTTTTGTTTCTTTTAAATGGCATGCGAGAATATGACCTTTACCTGTTAGTAAATCTTCATTGACTGTTTTTGAATAACCAAAATCATTTCTAGCACCTGCAAGATTACCAATATCTGGATAAACTCCAAGATATGCAGATTCACAAATATTCACAAATTCCATAGCTTTTTCAACAGTATCGATAAAATCTCTATCCATCATTGTTTCAAAACCTAATAAGATACCTTTTTTAGCAGCAATTCTTGTAGCTATTTTAAGATTTTTAATAAACTCGTTTCTAGTATCTTGATTTGCAGGTTCGTAGTAACAATCATATCCTGCAAGTTGAATTATTCTAATACCTATATCAGCTGCAAAATCAACAGCCTTTTCCATAATCTCCATAGCTTTATCATGTTTATCTTTACCTAAAGAACCTAAAGAATATTTTCTTTGAGCAGAAAAACACATTGTATATATAGGTTGATCAACTTTTTTAATAGCTTTAACTAATTCATCTTTTTCTTGTTTAGACCAATAAAGTCTAGAAATCTTTTCATCAGTTTCATCAATAGATATTTCCATCCAATCAAAACCTGCTTGTTTACAAGCTAAAAGTTTCTCTTCTAAAGATAAATCAGCAGGAACAGCCTTTTCATACATTCCTAATAAATATTGTTTAGTTTTGTCCATAATAAGCTCCTGGACCATGTTTTCTTAAGAAATGTTTATCTAGTAGTTCTTGTTGCATAGCTTCCATACTTCCAGCATTTACAATGAATGTTTTTATAGCCATTTGTGATAATGCTTCAAGTACTACAGAATTATGTACTGCATCATATGGATCTTTACCCCAAGTAAAAGGTCCATGAGAATGTACTAGTACACCAGGCATTTGATCTGGATCAATGTTTCTTCTTTTAAATTCTTCAACAATAACCTTACCTGTATTTAATTCATATTCTCCTTTGATTTCTTCAGGAGTCATTTTTCTAGTGCAAGGTATATCCCCATAGAAATAATCCCCATGAGTAGTACCTAATGCAGGAATATCTTTACCAGCTTGAGCAAAAGCTACAGCATTAATTGAATGAGTATGAACTACACCACCAATATTAGGAAAGTTTTTATAAAACTCTAAGTGTGTCATTAAGTCAGAAGAAGGTTTTAAATTACCATCAACAACATTACCTTCTAGATCAGTAACAACCATATCTTCTTTCTTCATTACATCATATTCAACACCGCTTGGTTTAATTACAACTAGTCCCTTTTCTCTATCAATTCCTGAAACATTACCCCAAGTAAAAATAACTAGATCATGTTTTGGTAATAGTAGATTTGCTTCAAAAACTTTTTGTTTTAATTCTTCTAACATATTTAGTCCTCCAAGACTTCATAGATTGCTGCTTCATTTTTAGTGTGGTTTGCAGCTAAAATATATTCTTTATTGTTGTGGTGTACAACATCTAAATTTGCAGGTCCTACACCTTGTTCAACTATGCTAACTTTATATTCACCATCTTCATGTGTTAAAACAAAGATCTCACAATTAACTCTTCTGATTCCTGCAACAAAACAAGGCTTACCAGTTAAAGTTGTACCAACTAAAGCATGCGCAAAATCTATTTCATTTGGATATGTGTAATCTTTGCAATATTTACCTTCTTTTAGTTTATACACATGAATTTGATTTCCATGGAATGGTTCTATTGTCATCATTTCTTCTTGACCATCATTATCAATATCAATTAATGCAATTTCAGAAATATTACCATCCAATATTTTTCAATAGTCCAATCGCTTCCATCATGAGGAGGACAAACTCTTATCACTCCATAATCTGAACCAAAATATCCACATACTGTTCCATTATATTCACCACGACTATAACCATGATTGCGATAGTAACCATCACCTATTTGTCTTAAAACTACGTTTTCATTATCTAAATCTGCAGGAACCTCTCCAACATATATTTGACCAGGTCTAGACCAATCTTCTTTATCTTTCTTATCTCTTGCGATGGTTGCACAGATTACATAATCTTTACCATCTACATGATATATATCAAAACGATGTAAATAAGGAAGATTAAATAAATCTTTAACTTCCCATCCATCACTTGTTTTCTTACCCCAAACTAATTTTGAATGACTAGGTGAAACTTTTAAATAGAATTCATTAACTGCCAAGAATTCACCTTTTCTTTTTGCGAATGGAATAATAGACATACATCCACCTCTATTACCATTCCAAACTATTTCTTTTTTATCAAAGTTTTCTCCTGTATAAGAAAAACATTCACTTTCAGGATTCTCAGATGCGAAAAAAGTATATAAGTCATTGTCTATAAACATATGACTTGTGCAATAGCAACGTACTATATCATCTAGTTTTTTCTTTTCAAATTTCATGTTCATTCTCCTTTAAAAAAGGGCTAGAAACAATCTAGCCCTTAGTTTTGGTTAATTACTCAGTAAGACCGCTTTCTTTTAATGCATCCATATACTCTTGTTGAGACAAAGGATTCTTAACAGCGCAAATCTTTACATTGTCTTTTATACTAT
>CADBMV010000025.1 GCA_902795865.1 uncultured Erysipelotrichaceae bacterium
AAGCTAAATATAAGGAGACTGTTTCTGATTGTTTAAAACAGCATGATAAAACATTCTTAATTATAAAAAAGGAGAATCAATGAGCAAGGTTGCACTAGTAATGGAAGGTGGAGGCTTACGTGGAATATTTACTGCGGGAGCTATAGATTGCATATTAGATAATAATATAAATTTTGATTATGTGGTTGGCGTTTCCGCAGGTGCATGTAATACATTTTCTTATATAGGAAAAGCAAATAAATACATGAAGAATATAATAGGCATGAGAAATCCTTTTAAATCTTTTTATGGTGTTCCACAGATGATTGAATCACATAAGTATATAGATTTAGATAAAGTATTTGATGAATATACTAAAGAATTCAATTTTGATTTTGATACTTTTATCAATAACCCTACAAGATGGGATATGGTTGTATCTAATATATATACTGGCAAGGCTGAATATATGAATAGCCATGATGTGAAACAGGCAAAAACCATTGGTAAGGCATCATGCAGCTTACCTATTATCACTTCTCCTGTAACTATTAATGACCAATTATATCTTGATGGAGGAATATGTGATCCTATTCCATACCAAAGAGCTTTAGATTTAGGTTATGACAAGGTTGTAGCGATACTGACTAGAAAAAAAGGAAACTACTCCATTACAAAAGAAGCTACTAGAAGAATGTTTAAGGCGCTATATAGTAATTATCCTAATTTTTTAAAAGCTTTAATTGATAGAAATGAGTTATATGTTAAACAGGTAAAGGAAGTAGAGAGACTTGAAGAAGAAGGTAAACTAATTCTTATCAGACCTACCATGCAGGAGGTTTCAAGAATGGAATCAGATTTAAGTGAATTATCAATGTCATACTTCCATGGCTATACAAAGTGCAAAGAGTATATAGAGGATATAAAAAGATTATTTGAATAATTGTTATATAATTAATAATCGGAGGGACTTTTATGATTAATAAACAAACAAAAATAATATGCACACTTGGTCCTGCTTCAGATTCATATGAAACTATTTTAAGAATGTCTCAGGCTGGAATGAATATTGTCAGATTAAACTTTTCACATGGAAGCCATGAAGAACATTTAAATAGAATAGAAACAGTCAGAAAAGTAGAAAAAGAAAACAATGTTAATATTGGTATATTATTAGATACTAAGGGGCCTGAAATAAGACTAGGTAGTTTTATCAATGGAACTGAAAACTATAAAAAGGGTGAAGAAGTAATAATTCAGAAAGAAGATATTGAAGGTACTCATGAACGTTTTACCATTCAATGTAAAGAGTTGTTTGATGATATTAAAGCTGGTGATTATATTCTTGTTAATGATGGTAAACAAAGATTAACTATTTTAGAAAACGATGGCAATGAAATAAAAGCAAGAGTTGAAGTTAATGGTCCATTATCATCTAAGAAAGGATGTAATGTCCCTGGTGTTAAACTGTCTATGCCATTTATTTCTATGAAAGATGATGAAGATATCAGATTTGGCTGTAATCATGATGTTGATTTTATTGCTGCATCATTTGTAAGAAGAGCTGAAGATGTCATGGCGATAAGAAGAATTATTACTGAAATGGGTAAACCAAAGATTCAGATTATTGCAAAGATTGAAAACCAAGAAGGTTTTGATAATATTGAAGAGATTCTACAGGTTGCTGATGGTGTAATGGTAGCCAGAGGTGATTTAGGTGTTGAGATTGAAACTGCATATGTACCAATCTATCAAAAGAAGATAATTGAAGCTGCAAATAGAGTTGGTAAAGCTGTAATAACTGCAACACATATGTTAGATTCTATGACATCTAATCCAAGATGTACAAGAGCAGAAGCATCAGATGTATCCAATGCGGTATTAGATGGATCAGATGCAGTTATGCTTTCAGCAGAAACTGCTGCTGGAGAATATCCAGTAGAAGCAGTAGAAACCATGGCAAAGATTGCTGAAGCAACTGAAAAGATTATTCCATATAGAGAAAATCTTGATCATGCCAAGACAAGCAATAACAAGACAATACAAGATGCTATTGGTATTGCAATATCAGATGCTACTTTGACACTTGATATAGCTGCAATTGTCATCTTTACTCAAGGTGGTACAACCGCAAGAAGAATATCTAAGTATCGTCCTCCGGTTCCTATATTTGCTGTTACATTTACTAAATCAACACAAGCAAAATTAGAACTATATTGGGGAGTTAAACCAATATTCTCATATGTACAGAACGACTTAACAAACGACGA
>CADBMV010000026.1 GCA_902795865.1 uncultured Erysipelotrichaceae bacterium
CTATATAAAAAGATCTACATAACTGTAGATCTAAAACCCTATAAATATTTAAAGGCGCATATCAACCCTACAAATATTTAAATAATCAATAAAACTCGGTTAATCCGAGTTTTTTATTTCTTATCAGCTTCAAATCCCTGAATATCTATATCGACTTTCTTACATTCGATATTTGTCATAAGCAAGATATTTTCTTTTATTTCGTCTTGTATCTTGCTACATAACTTAACAATATCAATACCCTTTTTAATTTTTATCGCAAGTTTTACATTTAATTCATTATTTTTATTAAACTTGCATGAAACAAAATCTCTATCTTTTTTAGATGGAGATACATTTTTTATATGACTCAAAGCTATAGTTGCGATATCTTGTAGAGCTTTTTCACTTATTGTACAAGAGCCTTTTTCATTCTTAATTAATTCCATAAAAACACCTCTATAAAATTATAGCATTCTTCTTAGACCTTTAGGATATTTATTTTTCATAGTCTTATTAGAACACTTTCCATATCCAATAGAATAATTATGATATGTCAATAGATAATAGTTACTATCTAAATTAGTTTTAAATTCATTACCACTTATATATTTTAAATATTCTTCATCATTTAAATCGTAAGTGTATATAAAGTGTTCTCTTAATGAATTAGCTCTATATAGACAATGACTTGGTTCAAATCTTTTATTCTTAATTGAACCAATATAAATTCCATATCTTAATACATTACTTTTTAAATCTATTAAAGGATGCAAAGATAAGTAGTAATTATCATTATTTTTATATAGATAGTAATTATTAATATTTAAGTTGTCTTTTATAAAAGTATCAACGATATTATCTTTAACAGTTTTTAATTCTTTGAATGTAGAAGTTATTGAATTAGAATCTTTATACATCATACATATAAATTGACCTTCTAGATTATCAAGTGGTGATAACTTTAAAGTTCCTTTAATCTTTGAATTAGAATTCATATCAATACTGATAATATGCATATCAGGATATTTATTTAAAAAATTATTAATTTGATTTTCATCCTCTTCAAAGGCATATGTACATGTTGAATAGATTAATATGCCATCACCTTTTAAAATATCATATGCATTATCTAATAGCTTTTCTTGAATATTAGCTAATTTATGAATGTTTTCTAAAGAATAAGTATCTAATATTTCAGGATATTTTCTAATCATTCCCTCACCAGAACATGGCGCATCTAAGATAAGTAAATCTGCAAAGTTATTTAATTGTTTAGCTAAAGTATCACAATCCTTATTAGTAACTATCACATTATCTAAACCTAATCTTTCTAAATTAGAAGATAATATTAAAGATCTTGAATAATTTGTATCATTACAGATACATAAACTATTAGGAAATCTATTAAGCGCATTAATACTTTTTCCACCAGGCGCACTACATAAATCAACGATTGTTTTAATATCTTTATCTTTTATAAATGATGTGGTCAAAGATGATTCAATACCTTGAGGATAAATTAAACCTAATTCATATGCTTTGGTTTTGCCAATATTATCATTTAAATGATAATAACTATCATTAGTTAAATCTGATTTATAATAATCAAAATCTAATAAATTTAAAATATCTTCTTTATTAGCTTTATTAGTATTTAGAAAAAAACCTTGAGTTGGTTCATTATTTAATAATTCAAGGAATTTATTATAATCATTAGGAAAATAATCCTTTATTCTTTCATGGAATAAACTCAAATATATCTCCTTTGTTTAATCTAGTTTTTGTTTCTATATAGAATTTGTTATCTTTTATATAAAAACCATCAAAGATATTATCTTTAGGTATTAATACATCATTATAATAAGATTTAGCTTCAATAATAGTTTTAGATTTATTTTTGAGGCATTTTAAGACTGTTAGAACAATTTTATAATCTCTATTTAATAATTTAGACGCAAGTTTAAAATTGCCTTTAGAAATACAATCTTTAATGCGTGATGAAGATACTTTTGAGTTGTAATACTTATATTCATCAATTTTAATAGTTTTAAATGAAGAATGTTTTTTTAAATAATTGTAGTTACCTTCAGCTTTATATCCAAAACTAAAATCAAATCCACATACCAAAGTATCTATATTTAATTTATCTAAATAATTATTTATAAATTCTTTAGGACTAGCACTCATTAACTGTTTATCAAATTTAATAATGATATAGTAATCAAATCCATATTCTTCGATTATTTTTTTAGAATACTTTTTTGAATAAATATGAAGATTTTTATTCTTGTTTATGATATCTAAAGGATCAGGATCAAAACTTATTAAAGAAGCTTTTAAATTATTCTTTTTATTTAAAGCTATTGTTTTATCAATTAGTTTTTTGTGACCTAAATGTAGACCATCAAAATAACCAATACAGGCAATATTTTTATCTAATTTAGTAATAGTATTATTAATTTTTATAGTTTTCACCAAAGACCTCTAACACATTTATAAACATCATTATCTTTTTCATATATTGCATAGACTTCATTATCTTTACAAATAAAAACTTTATTTTCATTAGTATCTAATTTTATGGCTTTACCATTTTTAATATCATCTATATTATCGTAATTAATAGTTTTATATCTAGTAGATAATAATTCATATAGACTATGTGTTTGATAATAGCCATTTAATACAGTGTTTAAATCATCACACATATCTAAACTTATATTATCTATTGCGATTCTTTCTAATTTGGATACTGTACCAATAATACCAATCTTATTTAAGATATCTCTTACTAGTGCTCTAATATATGTTCCAGATGATACTTTACAAGTAAAAGTAAAACCATCATCATGATTTTCTATTAAATCAATATTGAACACTTCTATTTCTCTTTTTGGAAGCTCAACTTCTTTATTTTCTCTTTGATATTCATATAATCTTTTACCATCTACTCTTACAGCACTAGTTATAGGAACTTCTTGTATTGATTTTCCTTTAAAAGATTCTAAAGCATCAATTATTGTGAAAATACCAGGACTGATATAGTCTGTATGTTCAATTATATTGCCATCAATATCTAAGGTATCAGTTTCTATACCAAATAATACTCTACATTTATATGTCTTAGTATCCGAAACTAAAAATTGATTAGCTTTTGTAGCTTTATCATACAAAATAATCATTACACCTGTTGCATTAGGATCTAAAGTTCCTGTATGACCTATCTTTTTGGTATTTAATACTTTTCTTAATTTGAAACAGACGTCAAAAGAACTTATTCCTTGAGGTTTATTAATAAATAACACATTATTCATCCTTAAAATTATAACATGTTATATAATGGGTTTATGTCTGTAAAAAAATTATTAGCTCAAATTAGAAAAGCAGATAATATGTTTTCTTTAGTTGAAGATAAAGATAAGATCGCAATTGGATTGTCTGGTGGAAAAGATTCTTCTTTGCTTTTATATTTGATGCATTTATATAAATATCTATATGAAAACACTTATAATAAAACTTTTGATATTGTAGGAATACATTTAAATTTAAATTTTGGTGAAGATGATATTAAACCATTATTAGATTGGTTTAAAGATTATCCTATAGAAATATATTTAGAAGAATCTAAGATTGCAGATATTTTGAAATTAAATAAAAGAAAAGATAAAATCGATTGCAGTTTGTGTTCAACACTTAAAAAAGGTGCTGTAATTAATGCAGCTAAGAAGTTAGGTTGTAATAAGGTAGCGTTTGCTCATCATGGAGATGATGCGATAGAGACTTTATTGATGAATATGATCTATGGAGGTAGAATTGCTACATTTGATCCTAAAATGTATTTAGATAATTCAGATACTACTTTTATTAGACCATTTTGTCTTTCTTTTGAATCGGATATTCAAAGAACTTGTAAACAACTACAAATACCAATTATTAAATCAGGATGTCCAAATGATGGTAATACCAAAAGACAAGATATAAAAGAACTACTACACTCTATTTACCATGAATATCCTGGCGCTAAGAACAATTTCCTATTAAGTTTATACAATAAAGAACAATTAAATCTATACCTAAATAAACTAGATCCTAAAATCTAGTTTTTTATAGATAATATTAGTTGAAATATGAGAATTTAATTGTTATTATAATATCAGTTAGCAATTGCTAACTATAATAAATCTAAAATCCTTATATCCTATGTAAAAAGAATGTTCAATTGAACATTCTTTTTATAATTATTAATTCATTGCTTTTCTTCTAAGAGCTTTACCTATTTCAAATGCTGGGAATGTACTTATAGCTAAAGCTACACAGATTAACAATTCTTTTAGTTGGAATGTACCTGATTCTATTCCAAATACTGTATTTAATCCAGGCATATATATAGCAGCTAAAGTAATTACTACAGTAAGAATTACTGCGCCAAATAACCACCAGTTGAAATTCTTAAACATGTCTTTAGAGAAAATTGATTTTGTTTGTGAACGCATATTGATAGCACAGCAGATTTCAGCAAAGTTTACTGTTAAAAATGCCATAGCTATTGCATTAACACAATCTTGTCCACCAAAAAAACCTGATATAGTTCCTCTTTCAATATATAAACCAATAAAGTACGCAGCAAGTTCAATAATAGCAATATAGATACCTTGCCATACCATATCAATACCTGCACCATTTGCGAAAATTCCATCAGAAGAATTTCTTGGTTTTCTCTCCATTACATCGCCTTCTGCTTTTTCCATACCAAGAGCAAGTCCAGGTAAAGAGTCAGTAACCATGTTTATCCATAATAGATGAACTGGAGATAGTAATGTAAAGTTTAATAATGATGAGATAAACATAATGATAATTTCTGATAAGTTAGTTGATAATTGGAATTGAATAACTTTACAAACATTATCATAAATCTTTCTTCCTTCTTCTACTGCATTAACAATAGTAGCGAAGTTGTCATCAGCAAGAACCATATCTGCCACAGATTTAGTAACATCTGTACCAGTAATACCCATGCCTATACCAATATCAGCAGCCTTAATAGATGGAGCATCATTAACACCATCACCAGTCATAGCTGTAACCATTCCTTGAGCTTTCCATGCATTGACAATTCTTGTTTTGTGCTCAGGTTGAACTCTTGCGTATACTGAATATTGTCTTACTAGTTCAATCATTTGTTCATCAGTATATTGATCTAGTTCACTACCTACGATTGCTTGAGAATCATCTGTAATAATACCTAAATCTTTACCAATAGCCACAGCTGTATCTTTGTGGTCACCAGTAATCATTACAGGTCTAATACCAGCGCTACGACATTGTTTAATAGCTTCATATACTTCAGGACGACAAGGATCTATCATTCCAACGATACCAATAAATACTAAATCGTGTTCTAAATCATCTGGTTCAGTAGATTTTGGAAGATTATCATATCTTCTATATGCAGCACATAAAACTCTTAAAGCTTTAGATGCGAATTCTTTATTCTTATTAATAATTTCTTCTTTTAAAGCATCAGTAATAGGTATTTCACCATTTTCAGATAAATAACCTGTACATCTGTGTAACATTACATCTAATGCACCTTTAGTAAATTGAATATAACCATATTGTGCAGGATGTATAGTTGACATCATCTTTCTATTAGAATCAAATGGAGCTTCAGCTTTTCGAGGTTGTTTATCTTCTAGAGCATATTTAGGTAAACCTAGACTAAATGCATAGTTAACTAAAGCACACTCTGTTGGCTCACCCTTAGAAACGCTTTCTCCAGGTAAAATCTCTGCGTCTGAACAAAGAGCCATAGCTGTTGCGAGTAAATTCTTATCAGCAGTAAATTCATCCACAACAGTCATCTTATTTTGAGTTAAAGTACCTGTTTTATCAGAACAGATAATATTTGTACAACCTAAAGTTTCTACAGCTGTAAGTTTTCTAATTAAAGCTTGACGCTTAGCCATAGCTGATACACCAATTGATAGAATGATTGTTACAACAGCAGGTAAACCTTCAGGAATAGCAGCAACAGCTAAAGCAATAGCAGCAATAAATGTATCTAAAGCAGTAGTGCCTAACATTGCAAGATTAAAATCACTTCTATGTATTAAATAAGCTTCAACAACACCTACAATAAACACTAATACACAGATGCCAATAACTAGTTTTGTTAAGAATGCAGATAGTTCTGACATCTTTTTTTGTAAAGGAGTTAATTCTTTTTCAGCAAGAGTTAAAGCTTGAGCAATTTTACCCATTTCTGTATCCATACCACAAGCTGTAACAATAGCCTTACCTCTACCATATACAACAGTTGAGCCATTATATAGCATATTATGTCTATCACCTAAAGTGACATCTTCTTTTCCTGTTTCAAGCATTAATAGATTAGCAATCTTATTAACAGGAACTGATTCACCAGTTAAAGCAGCTTCTTCAGACTTTAATGAGTATGATTCAAGTATTCGACAATCTGCAGGAACAGTATCACCTGCTTCAAATACAATAACATCACCTAATACAACATCTTCAGATTTAATAACTTCTATTTTTCCATCTCTTAATACTTTAGAAGTTGATGCTGTCATTTGCATTAAAGCATTCATTGCATCCTCTGCTTTAGTCTCTTGTATTAAAGACATAATAGTATTAATAATAACAACAGCCATAATTACTATTACATCTGCAAATTCAGACATATTAAAGCCATCTTTCATTTGTAATACATTTACTATAGCTTGTATTGCAGCAGCAACTAGAAGCATGATAATCATTGGATCAGCTATAGAATCAAAAAACTTTTTAATTAATGGTGTTTTTTCAGCTTCTTTTAACTTATTCTTACCATTTGCTAGTAATCTTTGATTAGCTTCTTGACTAGTTAAGCCATTTTCAGTTGAATTTAAACTTTTAATAACCTCACTAGCATCACTTAAATAATATTTTTCCATCTTATTCCTTTCTTTAAAAAACAAAAACTCATGTATACATGAGCCTTTAATATACTCATGCATAACATAAAAGTCACACATGAGTCTCGCTTTTTAAGACAGACCAGGTTTATTAAACCGTGCTGTTGGTATGCCACGTTAAACGTTAGCTACTCCCTCATTCTAATATATTCTATTATCAATCGCCCATTTTTTCAATAAAAATAGTAAAATCTACTTATGAAAAGAATCTATCTAGAAATAACTAATGCTTGTAATCTAAATTGCCCTTTTTGTACATATGAAAAAGGTAATAATTATTTAGATATTAACACAATAAATAATTATTTAGATCAGATTAAAGAATATTGCAATTATATATATCTTCATATTCTTGGAGAACCCTTGTTACACCCAAACTTCAATGAAATATTAGATTTATTAGATTCAAAACAGATGCATCTACAATTAGTCACAAATGGAACATTATTATATAAATATCCAAACCTATTAGATCATTCATGTCTTAGAAAACTATCTATCTCCTTACATAGCATAAACAACATAGACATTAATGATAGCTATTTTGATACTATTGATAATCTAATCAAAGACAATAACAAAACTATAGAGCTAAGATTCTATGATAAAGATAAATTATCGTTTAAACTAAATCAATATTTAAATAAACTAAATGATGAATATAATCTTAAAGATACTAGTAAAAATAATTCATACAAATTAAAAGATAACTTATATGTGTATTTTGAAGACTTATTTAAATGGCCAGACATTAATGATGAAGTTATTAGTTTTAATGGAACTTGTCATGGAGCTATTGATATGATTGGGATTAATACTAATGCTGATGTATGCATATGTTGTCTTGATCCAAAAGCTTACAACAAAATAGGAAATCTTAAAGAAAATAGTTTAAAAGAAATAATAGAATCTAAAGAATATAAAAAATATATAGAAGGATTTAAAAATAATAAAATAATATCTGAATTATGTAGTAAATGTACTTATAGATTACGTTTTAAATCATAGATATGTTGAAGAATAATTGATGATTTTATAGATAAAGATATTTCATCATTATTTGAATGTTTAATATAATAACCATCTTTATAGATATTATCTAAATCATAATAATTAGAAGAGATTATTATTGAATAAGGTTCTTTTAAATTAATATCTGATAATTCATTATCAGAATTAGAAACAAATGGATAAATATTTTGTTTATTATATTTTTTAAAGTAATCATTTAAACTTTTATAAGATTCAATATTGCATAAGAATATAGATCCCATAGAAGATCTAATACATCTAGGATCAAAATAATCAATATCACTATTAATCAAAACAATATCTTTAAAATCAAAAGATATACAAGATCTAAGTATTGTACCTAAATCACCATAATCATTAAATCCATATAATAACACATGATTATTTGTCTCAAGTTTACTTATATATTTATCAAATACACCAATACAATAACAGTTTTCTTTATTTGATAGTTTATCTATTGTCTTATCATCTATTTCAATTAAAATATTATTTTTATTAGCTAATTCAATTAAATAATCTAGTTGTTTATTCTTAGAGGCTTTATTAGATAATAAAACTTTCTTTATATATTGAGACTTATATTTTAAAGCTTCAATCGTTAAAGACATACCTAAACTATAAGAAGTTGAATCATTAATATTATATTTATTCATAATTAGATATTATCGCATTTGCAATCCTAATGCCATCTAGTGCACAAGACATAATTCCCCCACCATATCCTGCACCTTCTCCAATTGGATATAGATTGCTTGTATTAATCGATTGATAAGATTCATTACGATTAATCCTTATAGGACAAGAAGATCTAGTTTCTGGTCCAACCATAATTCCTGAATCAATAAACCCAGGAATCTTTAAATCAAAATCTAGTAAAGCTTTCTTTATTATTTTTAAATCATATTCATTAAATAAATCATTAAAGTTATATAAAACTGTGCCTAAAGGATAAGTAGATTTAAATATTAATTCATTTAATTCGTTATTCATGAAATCTTTAATATTTTGAGATAGAGCTTTATAAGAATTAGAGTAATTATAAGCTAATTGTTCGTAGTGTTTTAAAAAGATAAAACCGTCATCAAATTCATCTTTATTAACTTGTATTAATATAGCACTATTAGCAACACCAGAATCTCTTGAAGAATAAGACATACCGTTAGTTACAATAGTATTATTTTCTGACATTGCAGGAATAACTATTCCTCCAGGACACATACAAAATGAATAAACGCCCTTTTCATCTTTATATCTAAGCAAGTATTCATTAGCTTCATTGATGAGATTATTTGTCTGTCTTTGATTAATTAAAGATTGTGGATGTTCAACTCTGAAACCTAAGGCTATATCTTTTTTAGACATATATATGCCTTTTTGTTTAAAAAGACTGTAAATTGAATGAGAACTATGACCTGTCGCAAATAAATAATAATCAGCTTGATATTCACCTTTTTTAGTTTTAATCAAACTTATTTCATTATTCTTTATATCTAAATCAATAATCTCTTCTTCAAAATGAAAATCACATCCTTTAGATATTAAATAATCAGTTATCTTAGAGATAATTATTCTTATTTCATCAGTTCCAATATGAGCATGGTTTTCATATTTAATACTTTCTTTTGCACCATGTTTTACAAAAACATCCAATATATATTCAATATATTTGTTTTTTATTCTTGTGGTTAATTTCGCATCAGAAAAAGTACCTGCACCACCTTCACCAAATTGCACATTAGAATTTTCATCTAAAATACCTTCTTTAAAGAATCTATCTACATCTAATTCTCTTTGTTTAATTCTTTTACCTTTTTCAAAAACTGAAACATCATATCCAGCTTCAATTAATCGATATGCCGCAAATATACCGGCAGGTCCATATCCTACAACTATACATTTTTTATTTCTTTTTATATATTCAGCATTTAAATTCTCTTTGTGATATTTCACAATATCTTTAGATAGATATTTATCTTCATTATCAATATCAACTATTACTGAATAAACATATAATGGATTTTTTCTAGCATCTAAAGATTTTCTTTTTATTTCAAAAGAATTGATAGGATGCTTCAATTTTTTCTCAATTAATTGTTTTAAATCATTTTCATTATGATTTAAATCTAGTTTTAATCCATTTATTAATAGCATTATTCAACACTCTTTAAAGATTCTACCATATCTACTTTGCTTAAAGGTTTTCTCATAAATAATAAGACAATACCAGTAAATACAAAAGTAATTATAATTGCATATGAATAAGATAATTTAGTTATATTCATACCAAACATAATCATATCCATATTTATAACATTCATAATGAAATGATGCCATACAGTACCTAGAGGAATACCCAATATAGCACCAAATAAAGTTAATATTAATATTTCCTTAAATATATATAAATTCACTTCGTTATTATTAAAACCTAATACTTTCAAGGTAGCAATTTCTCTAACTCTTTCAGAAATATTTACTTGTGTTATATTCATTAACACTACAAAAGCTAAAGATCCTGCAGTAATAATAATGACTGCAATTATTAGATTTAAAGCTGATATCATATTTTCAAATTGAGATATAACACTAGAAAAATCAACAATTGAATCAAAATCAGTTAATTTTTGAACATCTTTAACAACTTTTTCATGATTACTTGTCTTTATTGCAATAATATCTGCTTTAACGTTTTCTTCAAATAAATTCTCATATAAAGCATTAGACATAAAAATGTAGTGTTGGAAATACATTTCACATATATTTTCTACTCTAACTTCTTTTTTAATACCATTTAAAGATTCTAGAGTTATATAATCACCTATTTTAATATTATTGTTTCTAGCAAACTTCTCTGATAATACAACACCTTCTGAGTTTAATTTAATAGGCGTCTTTTTATCAGTTTCTAAAAAATCAAATATTATATATGCATCTCTAGGATCAATAACTATCATGTTTGCAGTATCATCATCATTAGATAAATATATTTTAGTAGTATATGACATATATTTAACTACTTCTTCATAATCAAAATCTTGTCTTAGTAGTTCAATGTTTTCATCGATATGATGATCATTTTTTAAATAAACTTGATAATCATAATTAAAAATACGTGAATATTGAATAGATACTATATCAGATATAGAATCTTTAATACCCCAGCCTATTATTAATAGTCCTGTACATCCAGCGACACCAATAACTGTCATTAAAAAACGTGATTTATATCTAAATAGATTTCTGGCAGTAATTTTAGATGTGAATGATAATTTATCCCAAATTAAAGCTATTTTTTCTAAGAATATTTCTTTAGCATTTTTAGGTGCTTTAGGTCTCATTAAAGATGCAGGAACTTCTTTTAAAGTTGCATATACTACATAAGCAGTTACTAAACTCATCAATAAGCTAAAAGAAATAATACATAAGAATAAATAATTTAATGGAAAACTTACTTTAAAATCAGGAAGATTATACATCAATCTCCATGTGTGATATATAACCGTAGTAAATAAATATTGACCAAGAATTATACCAATGCTACATCCTATAAAACTTGCAAGTAGAGCATATAAGACATATTTGCCTATGATTTGAGTCTTTGTAAAACCTAAGGCAACAAATATACCAATCTGCCCTCTTTGCTCATCAATAAGGCGCTTCATTGTAGTTAAACAAACTAGTGCAGCAACTAAAAAGAATATTACAGGTAATGCATATCCAATTGCTGACATTTGTTTACATGTATTATCAAACATATAACTTGCATAGTGTTGTGATCTATCTAAGATTGTCCATTTTGCTTTAGGTAGTTCTTGCAAGTCTTGTCTTGCTTTATTTAAATCAGCTTGAGCTTTAGCTATTTCATCATTAAAAGTTAAAACAGCTTCATTATAATCTTTAAGTCCTTTTTCATATTGTGCTTTAGCACTATTTAATTGATAGTATAAAGTATTATATTGTTTTAGAGATTCTTCATATACACTTTTCGCATATTCTTGTACTTCATTTGAATATAGAATATTAGGATCTATATTATATTGAGCTAAAAATGAATTCGCATCATTTAAACCATTATCTATTTCATCTGGATTATCATTAATAGTACTCTTTAATCTATTAATAATCATTGAAAGTGAATTTAATTGAGATTCATAAGTAACTATTTGAATATTAGCTTCTTCTAGCTTGTTTGCAGCATCATTAAGTTTTTCTTCACCTTCTTTTTTATTCTTATCAAATTCTTCTTGAGCTTCATCTATCTTTTCTTGCATCTCAGAAGATATTTTATTTTTTAAGTATGATTCTTGCTCATAAGCAATATTTGATATTTCTTCTTTCTTTTCATCAACGAATTCTTTGTATTCATTAGTATATGATGTATATTCAGATGCATCTTTTAAAGTAATATACATCGTAGTATAGTATTTAGAAATAAAATTACTATTAGGTACATACATTATTAAAGATAATTCATTGTTTTTATAATTGGATGTTCCTAAAGACAAAGAAATATAATCTGGTGTAGAAACTTTTCCAACAATTGTATATTTATTATTCTTTAAATAATCTTCGTATTCGCTGACAACTTCAATACTATCTGACACATTTATTAAATCAGGATAAATATCGTATGTTAAGACGACACATTCATTAGCTTTTGTAGGCCATCTGCCTTCTATTAAAGAAAGAGTATTAACTGTTTTATTTAATTCTGATATTCTAGCTACTTGATTATCGTAGTTTTTAATCCTTACTTCTAAATCAATTGTTTTAGAAGGAAAAATATTTTTAATTACTTCTGATTGTTTTAACTTAATATAATCTTCATTACAAAAACCATATTGTGAATATATTTGAAGATCTTGAAGTTCATATTCATCATTATATTCATCGACACTTTTTCTCATTAAAGTTGATGTAGACATTAAACCCATCATAAAAGCAGATCCTATCAACACTATTAAAGTTAATGATAGAAATCTCTTAAATGTCTTTTTAATTAAACGAAAAGTATCAAGATTAAACATCAGTATTCAATTTCCTCTATATCTACAGGATTCTCATTAATTTCAATAGATTCGATCTTTCCTGATTTAACTTTAATAACTTTATTTGCCATTTTGGCTAAAGCACTATTATGTGTAACAATAACAACGCTCATTCTTTCTTCAAAGCACATATTTTGAAGTACTTTTAATACTTGTTTACCTGTTTGATAATCTAAAGCACCCGTAGGTTCATCACATAATAATAATTTAGGGTTTTTTGCGACAGCTCTAGCGATAGCTACACGTTGTTGCTCACCACCAGATAATTGTGATGGAAAATTATCCATACGATCTTGAAGGCCTACTAACTTTAAAGTTTTAATAGGATCAAGTGGAAACTTACAAATCTGTAAAGCTAATTCAACATTTTCTTTGGCAGTTAAGTTTTGTACTAAATTATAAAATTGAAAAACAAATCCTATATCATTTCTTCGATAATTACATAATTGACTATCATTATATTTTGCGATATCTTGCTCATCCACAATAATACTTCCGCTAGTAACAGTATCCATACCACCTAATAGATTTAAGATAGTGGTCTTACCAGCACCAGAAGTTCCAAGAATAGTAACAAATTCACCCTTATCAATTCCAAAAGATAAATCATCAACAGCCTTGATTTCAACTTCTCCCATTTTATAAATCTTAGATACATTTTTAAATTCAATAAAACTCATATTAACTCAACTTTCTAATATCATCATCTAGCATTAATACATATGAATTTAAATATGTTTTAACGATTCTAACTAAAGATTCTTCATCAGAATTATCAGCTAAGGAAAATATTTCTTTAACACCAGTAAAAATAGATGCTGCATAACTATGTGAAAGAATATCTTTATCTATCTTTAATTGAGGAATGAGATAATGTTGCTCAATCAAAGAAGATATCATTGAAGAAAACCATTCAGATAATTCCTTATTTAAATTTGATTGCATCATTAAAATATTAAATTCAACTTTATTTCGCATATAGATATCAACTAGTTTTTCAGCTAATTGATTCATTAGATTTCTAAGATCTTTTATATCAGCTTTTAAATTAAAGACTCTAGTTTCCATAGAAAGTTTATTAGCAGTAATTGATCTTAATAATTTATCTATTTCATCTAAAGTATTAGAAACAATTTGTTTATGAATATCATCTTTACTTTCAAAGTAACGATATAAATTACCTACAGTCATATTAGCTTTTTTAGCTATATTTCTCATAGAAGCGTTCTCATAACCATTGTTTAAAAATTCCTGCTTAGCAGATTCAATAATTGCCTTTCTTAATTCCTCTTTTAAAATCTGTGCCATAATAAATGAACTCCTGTTTACTATTAAATTATAGCACAAGAAAATATAAAGAAAAGCAGGTTTTCCCTGCTTATCATTATTTTCTTAAACCTAATTTAGAAACTAGTTCTCTGTATCTATTAACATCTTCATTTCTTAGATAATCCATTAAACTCTTTCTCTTACCTACCATCATTAATAGGCCTCTGTTTGAATGGAAATCTTTTTTGTTTTGTTGCATATGAACTGTAAGTTTATTAATTGAAGCAGTTAATAATGCAACTTGAACTTCTACAGAACCAGTGTCGCCTTCAAATCTTTGGTAATCCTTAACGATTTGAGCTTTTTCTTCTTTTGTTAACATGTTTTTCTCCTTTTCTATTTTCGATTGTAACCGGGCAAGGATTCGGAGTATTCCAAACTCAGCAACAATGCTTTTATAATATAACACTTAAATAATAATTAATCAATATATTTTTTATATACCTTAAATTTACTACTTATCCCTACACCGAGTAGTAATAAGGTATAAAAGTTCATGTATGTAGATATATTTGTTATTATGTCATGA
>CADBMV010000027.1 GCA_902795865.1 uncultured Erysipelotrichaceae bacterium
ATATTTTAATTCATACCACAAATACTACTAATGGATTAGATACTAGAGATTATGCAGATGATTTTTATGATTATAATAACTATGCAGATGATGGAGTTGTCCTAGTTATCGATATGGAACATTATAATATGTATATTTCTACTAAGGGTAAGGGTATTGATTATTTTACTGATTATGGAATAGATTATATATTTAATAAT
This sequence comes from uncultured Erysipelotrichaceae bacterium, assembly GCA_902795865.1. GTDB lineage: Bacteria > Bacillota_I > Bacilli_A > Erysipelotrichales > Erysipelotrichaceae > Colivicinus. The sequence continues at coordinate 201 of CADBMV010000027.1, forward strand.
ATTGAAAATTCTTTATCTAATGGTGAATACTATAATGCTTTTAAGCGTTATATATCTGATAGTGATTATTTAATATCTGAAGGTATTAGTGGCAATATTATTGATATTGATAATAAGCCACAAAGATTTGGTTTAGGCAATATTAGTATTTCTGCTATTATTGCGGCTATATCTTCTGGTATTTCATCTTTAGTATTTAAAGGACAACTAAAAAGTGTTAGTAAGCAAAAGCTTGCACAGAATTATGTAGTAGATAATAGTTTTGTGCTTACTGGTATGTCAGATATGTTGGTGAATAAAAATGTAACTAGACATTTAAGAAGTAGAAGTAGTTCTAATTCTTCTTCAGGTCATTCTGGTGGAGGTTCTAGTGTTCATACGTCTTCAAGCGGTTCTACTCATGGTGGACATGGTAGAGGCTTTTAGAATAAACAATTAAATTCAAAGGAGGAATAAATATGGGTTTAATTAAGGCTGTAGTAGGTTCTTTAGCTGGTACAATTTCTGATAGTTGGAAGGATTATTTTGTATGTGATTCTTTAAACAACGAGACTTTAATGGTCAAGGGAACTAAAAGAGGTTATAGTGGCTCTGATGAAGTAATCACAAATGGTTCAGGTATTGTAGTAAATGAAGGTCAATGTGCACTTGTGGTAGAGGAAGGCAATATTTTAGAAGTTGCTGCTGAACCAGGTAGTTATACTTTTGATTCAAGTATGTCTCCTAGTATCTTTGATGGTGGCATTGAAGCTTTAAAGAAAACTTTTGAAGATGCACTTGGAAGATTTACTTATGGTGGTGATGTTAATAAATCACAAAGAGTATACTATGTTAATACTAAAGAAATCATGGGCAATATGTATGGAACTTCAACACCTATTCCTTTTAGAGTTGTAGATAAAAATATTAATCTTGATGTTGATGTAAAAGTTAAATGTAATGGTGAATATACATTTAAGATTGTAGATCCTTATACATTCTATAAAAATGTTGCAGGAAATAAAGCTGATAGATTTGAAAAGAGTGATATTGCTTCAATGATGAAAGCTGAATTGTTAAATGCTTTAAATCCAGCTTTTGCAAAGATTTCTGCAATGGGTATTAGATATTCTGAATTACCACTTCATACTTATGATTTAAATACTGCTCTTGCGGAAGCATTAAATCAAAAATGGTTAAAGGAAAGAGGAATTGAATTAACTAATATTGCGATTAATTCTATGTCTATTCCTGAAGAAGATGAAAAGAAGATTAGAGATCTACAAATGGCAGCAGTTAATAAAGATAAAGATATGGCTGATGCAACAATTGTTACAGCTACAGCTGATGCTTTAAGAGATGCTGCAAATAATGAAAATGGTCCAGCAACTGCATTTACAAATGTTAATTTAGTAAATAGTGCAGCAGCAGGTATCTTATCTAGCAATCAAGGAAGTAGTCAAGTTGGTGGCTATTGTCCAAAATGTGGCAAGCCTCATCCAGCAGGTGCTAATTTCTGTCCTAGTTGTGGTCAACAACTTCAATAATTGATTAACTTGTCCTTAAAGGACAAGTTTTTTTATATATTATTTGATATTATATATTTGTGAAATTTACGGATTTTCTATCATTTTTAAGTGGCTTAACAATCTTCCTGTATGGAATGGAAGTCATGGGCAATGGCTTTAAACATTTTGCGGGAGGAAAACTACAAGATACTTTAGAAAGATTAACAAAAAAACCATTTGTGGCAATGATGGCTGGTCTTTTAGTTACAGCTTTAATTCAATCATCAAGTGCTACTACTAGTATGCTTGTGAGCTTTGTTGATGCAGGAATAATGAAGGTTTCACAAACTGTATATGTAATACTAGGAAGCAACATTGGTACAACCATAACAGGTCATTTAATGGCCTTAGATGTAGGATTAATTGCACCGATTATGGCTTTTATTGGTGTATGTTTAATCATGTTTGTAAAAAACGATAAACTAAACGCCTTTGGTGAAATACTAATGGGTTTAGGTTTTGTGTTTATTGGAATGGAAATGATGTCTAGTGGTTTAGCACCACTTGGTGATTCTGAATTTTTCTTGAGTATAATATCTAATCTACATAATCCATTATTTGGTATTCTTGCAGGTTTAATAGTTACGGCAATTGTACAATCATCTTCAGCATCTTTAGGTATTATTCAATCACTTGCAAAAGGTGGTCTAGTTTCCATTAAAGATGTTATGTTTTTTAACTTAGGTCAAAATATAGGTACTTGTACAACAGCTTTACTTGCTTCATTAAGCTTTAATAGGGATGCTAAAAGGGTATCAATAATAAATATTGTTTTTAATCTAGTAAACGCTGCATTATTTACAATCCTTTATTTACTATTCCCATTTGAATTATTCTATGAATCTCTAGCACCTTCAAATGTAGTAGCACAAATTGCTTTGATGCATACTTTTACTAATGTTGTGACATCCATAGTATGTTTCCCAATCGCAAATTTCCTAGCAAAATTAGCTTATATCATCATACCTGATCAGGGTAGTGAAAAAACACTTCAACCTGAAGTTAAACAAGCCTCTAATATTGAAAACAACCAAGTATTTAATATTTATGCTATAAACGTTGAAATTAATCATATGTTAGATATAGTATCTGAAAACATTAAAAAAGGTTTTGATAGTTTATTAGAACATTATTCAGCTATTGATTATATTGAAAACAATGAAAAAGTAGTTAATCAAATAAATGAAGGTATTTCTAATAATTTAATGTTATTAATGGCCAGTGATATTAATATGGAAGAATCTAAACAAGCTGCTAAGATGTTTTCAATAAATATTGATTTAGAAAGAATGTCTGATCATAGTGTAAATATTGGAGAATATTCTAAAGAATTAATAGAAAAAGATTTATCATTTTCTATACAAGCTTATGATGAAATCTATGAGTTATCTACATATATCTTAAATAATTTAGATTTAATTATATACATGATTGATTCTAGTGATTATGATGTTATTGAAACAATAAATAATAATGAAAGTATTATTGATGATTTATGCAAGAAATATCGTGATATTGAAATACAAAGAATGAAAGATAATAATCAAGAATCTGAAACAGGTATCATTTATTCAGAATTATTAATTGATATTGAAAGAATAGGTGATCATATAGTTAATATAGCTGAAAGCTTATATAAGAATTAAAAAAGTACAGTTAAACTGTACTTTATTTTTCTAATGGGGCGATCGACGAGACTCGAACTCGCGAGTGCTAGAGCCACAATCTAGTGTGTTAACCAACTTCACCACGACCGCCATATGCTTATATATTCTAACATAATATAAAAACTGTTTTCAATGTTAGAATAATAATGTGATTGAAATTAAAGGAATACCATTTGAGGTAGAAATAGAAAGAAAGAGAATTAAAAATTTATATTTAAGAGTTGAAGGTAATAAAATATTGGCTTCTGCACCTTTAAGAATGCCTAATTATGAAATATATAATTTCATTAATACTAAAAGAAACTGGATATATAAAACATACAATTATTATGAGTATAAAGAAAATGTTACACATATGTATAAAGGTGGAGATATTTTTTATGTCTATAATGTACCTTTTAAATTAGTTAAAAGCATTGGTAAAAAGAATATCGTTATAAAAGAGAATATTATTTATCTTACTTATAAAAATGATTCTGAAGATGCGATTAAATATCTTTATAAACATTTTGATAAATTATTATTGATTAAAGCTGATGAGTTTTTAAATAAACATTTAGATTTTCTTTCAGATTATGGTTATAATCAAATACCTACTATAAAATGTAAAATAATGTCTTCTAAATGGGGAGTTTGTTACACAAGAAAGAATATGATTAATATTAGTTCATATCTAATTCATTATCCTTTTGAATGTTTAGAATATATTATTGTTCATGAAATGACACATTTTATAATACCTAATCATTCTAAAAGATTCTATGAAATAGTTTCTAATAATATGCCTGAATATAAAAGAGCTTCTGATAAGCTAAAACTATGAAAAAATTTACATAATACTTATACTTGAAAGATTAGTCAATAAAAAGGTAAAATTAAGACAGATACAAGGAATGTAAAATAATATGGGATTATTGCTTTGTTATAAAAACAATATCTTGAGGGTAAATAACTCTTTACCTGTCTTTTGCATAAATTAATCTTTTCAAGTGGACGCTATTTTGCGTTCACTTTTTATTATTTGATTTCAGGAGGACACGAAGATGAATCAAAAACTAAATGATGCATTATTAATTGCTTGCAGTGAAGGGAAGCTTGATGATGTAAATGAACTAATTGAAAAGGGAGCTAATGTTAATTGTAAGAATGGTGATGGTAGAACTGGTCTTATGAGAGCTTCAAAAAGAGGATATGATCAAATAGTTAAAAAATTAATTGAATGTAATGTTGATGTAAGAGCTAGAGACAAGAATAATGATACTGCATTAATGGGCGCTGCAAAACATGGGCATAGAGATATATGTGAGATGTTGATTGAAGCAGGAAGTGAAGTTAATGCTCATGATAATACTGGAAGAACTGCTTTGATGAGAGCTGCCTTCCAAGGAGAATTAGGAGTTGTTGAATGTTTAGTTGAACATGGTGCTGATATGGATACAACTGATCAAAAAGGCAGAACTGCTTTGATGGAATCAGTTACAGCATTCAAAGTTGATGTAATTCATTACTTATTAGCAAAAGGTGCTGATGTAAATAAAAGAGATAATGAAGGTTGCACTTGTTTAATGAGAGCAAGCTATGGTGGATATACTGATTTAGTTAATTTCTTACTACAAAGAGGTGCTGATAAAACAGTAAAAGATAATGCAGGTAGATCAGCAATTGAGTATGTAAGAAATAAAGATAATCAAGAATTAATAGATTTATTAAAGTAAAGGGGATTAAATATGAAAGAATACTTATCAAAAGATATTAGAAACGTTGTATTACTTGGACATTCTGGTTCAGGTAAAACTGCTTTTGCAGAAGCTGCATTATTTGCAACTAAAGCAATTGACCGTATGGGTAAGACAACTGATGGTACTAGCTCTATGGACTATGATCCAGAAGAAGCAAAAAGAGGCCTATCAGTTTATACAGCTTTAGCACCAATTGAATATAAGAATGTAAAGATTAATTTATTAGATACACCAGGATATTTAGATTATGAAGGAGAAAAAGTATCTGGTGCTGCAGTTGCGGATTTAGCTGTTGTAGTAGTATCAGCTAAAGAAGGTATTGAATCTGGTACAGAAAGTGCTGTTAAACTATGTAGAAAGAATAATCTTCCTGTTGTTTTCTTAATTAATAAGATTGATGATGAAAACGCTAATTTTGAAAAGACTTTCGATGAATTAAGAAATAAATTTGGTTCTTCTGTAGTACCTTTTGAAATTCCTGTTATGGAAGGAAATAAGATGACAGGTTCTAGTAAGGTATTAGAAGATAGTGGTAATGCACATTATGATCAAATAGCTGAAGCTATTGCTTCTGCTGATGATGCTTTAATGGAAAAATTCTTTGAAGGAGAAGCTTTTACAGCTGAAGAAACTGCTAAAGGTTTAAAACTAGCTCTTAGATCTGGTGATGTTAAACCTGTATTTGCTTCTAGTGCTACAAATTGTCAAGGTGTTGAACAATTATTAGATTTCATTAAAGAAAATGCTCCTGTATATTGTGAACATGGAACTGTTAAAGATAAGAATGGCACAGAATTAAAAACTGATGATTCTGAAGCATTCTCTGCATTAGTATACAAAACTGTTGTAGATGCTTTCGTTGGTAAGATTTCTTATGTGAAAGTATGTTCTGGTAATTTAACTGCTGCTACAGCTTTATATAATTCTAAAAAAGACCAAGCTGAAAAAGCAGGTGGTTTATTTGTGGTTTCTGGTAAACAACAAATACCAGTTAATAAACTATCTTGTGGTGATTTAGGTGCATTAACTAAACTTGCAGTTACTGAAACTAATGACACATTATGTACAAAAGAAAAACAAGTTGTATTTGCGGATATTGAATACCCTCGTCCAATGTTAGGTATGGCTGTTTCTCCAAAGACTAAAGATGATGAAGATAAGATGTCTGATGCTTTAAAGAAAGTTTTAATTGAAGATAAATCATTAAACTTTGTAAGAAATGGTGAAACTGGTGAACAAGTTTTATATGCCGTAGGTGATCAACAAATCGACGTTGTCGTTAATAAGTTAAAGACAAGATATAAAGTTGAAATTGAACTAAAAGAACCTAAGGTACAATATCGTGAAACTATTAGAGGTAAATCTGAAGTTCAAGGTAAGTATAAGAAACAAAATGGTGGTGCAGGACAATTTGGTGATGTATGGATTAGATTTGAACCAAATCCTGAATCAGAAGACTTAGTATTTGAAGAAGAAATCTTTGGTGGAGCAGTTCCTAAGAACTTCTTCCCATCTGTAGAAACAGGTTTAAGAAACTGTATGGGTAAGGGTCCTTTAGCAGGATGCAAAGTTGTTAATGTTAAGGCTACATTGTATGATGGTTCTTACCACCCAGTAGATTCTAAACCTAACTCATTTGAAGCTGCTGCTAGACTTGCGTTTAAAGCTGGTATTCCTAAAGCTAATCCAATTCTATTAGAACCAATTGGTAAAGTTACAGTAATCTGTCCAGAAGAATATACTGGTGATATCATTGGTGATTTCAATAAGAGAAGAGGTATGATTATGGATACTGGTGCAGCTGATACAGGCGAAGCTAAGATTGATGCTGAAGTACCAATGGCTGAAATGTTGAAATACGCAACAGAATTACGTTCTATGACAAAGGGTAGAGGATCATATGTAATTGACTTTGATAGATATGAACCAGCTCCACAAAACGTTACTGATAAAGTAGTTGCTGCTACAGCTGCTGAAAGAAAAGACGAAGACGAAGACTAATAATGATAAGATGGCACCTGAAGGTGCCATCTTTCTTTTAATAAACTTTTATTAATTTTTAACTATTAGATGAAGCTTGTAATGTAACATTATATTTTAATTCTTCATCATTTCTTAATAATGTAACACTTACAACTTCACCAATTTCTTTAGAATCTAATATCTTAGATAAATCTGCATATGTATTAACTTGTTGATCATCTATCGCAGTAATAATATCATTTGCTTCAATACCAGCTTTTTGAGCACTGCCACCTTCAATTACTTCTGAGACCACTACACCTTTAAGACTATAATATGAAGAAGTTGTATATACTTTAACTCCAAGTGCAGCTCTATCTTTAACATAGCCATATTCAACTAAATCATCGACAATTCTTAATACAGTATTTGATGGTATTGCATAGCCCATACCTTCAACACTTGTAGTGAAAGTAGATGGTCTTTTCGCATTAACTATACCTACAAGATTACCATTATTATCAAATAATCCTCCACCAGAATTACCTGCATTTACTGCAGCATTAGTTTGAATTACTGTTAAATATACATTATTTACATATATTTCTTTCTCTAAAGCAGAAATAATACCATCAGATACTGACTTTCCTAGTCCTAAAGGATTACCAATCGCAAAGACATCTTGTCCTAAAACTAATTGTGTTGAATCTAGTAAAGATGCATATGGTAAACCATTTTTATCAATCTTTAATACTGCCAAATCTGTTCTAGTATCATAACCAATTAGTTTACCTTTAACTATTTCACCATCATATAGTTTTATTTCTATAGAATCTTCATCAACAATATTTTCAATTACATGTGCATTTGTGACAATATAACCATCTTCAGATAGTATTACACCAGATCCTGCAGAAGTAGAAGTAGATGATCCTCCTCCAAAGAAGAAGAATGAAGAATTATTATTAGATCTAACTGTACAAGTGATTTCTACTACTGTATCATAGGCTTTTTCAATGACCTTTGTATAATCAGATTTTTCATATGAGGTATATTCAACCTCATTTAATACCACATTAGATCCTCCAGCAATACCATTCACATTTCTATTAAAGTAAGACATCACTCCAAAAGTCCCAACGCTAGAACCTAATAATCCTACTAAGAATATAATAATTAGAGTTTTAAAATTAAGTTTCATTTTAAGCACCTCCTACATATTAATATATACCTATTATGTGAATTTAATCTGAATTTTACTATTATTAAACAAAAAGTTATAATTTTTGTATGGAAAAAAAAGAGCGAAAAGTCTCTAAAAAATACGCTAAAAGGTATTTTAATATAGTAGGGCTATTTTTAATATTGTATGCCTTATTTGTATTGATATTCCCTTATTTGTTTCATACTTACATGAATATTAGTAATTCATTTATTTTAAGTGATAAGATTTTATATTTTGGAATATACTTTATAATTATTCTATTTGGCACTATAATCCCATTTTTTATGATGAGGTTATATTTTAAAGTTGATAAAAGAAAACTAAATAGAAATGTAAATGCGACATTTGTGAATCTATTTGTACAGACGATTGTTTGTTTTACACTATGCCTTGGTTTAACATATGTTTCTAATTTAATATTTCCACGTTTTGGCTTAGAGTCTGAATTATTAAGCAATATTGGCTTTAGTTATTCTAGTGGTTATTTAAATGAACCATTATATATCTTTATGCTTATAATAGTTGCTCCAATTATTGAAGAATATGCATTTAGAGGTGTTTTATTAAATACTCTAGGTAAATTTGGTAAGAATTTCGCATTATATGCAAGTGCGATTATTTTTGCGGTAGCACATATTAGTTTTTCAGAAATGATTCCAGCTTTTGCTATGGCTATAACTTTAGGAAAGACATCATATAGATATCGTAGTATAAAACCTACAATTATCATTCATATTTTATTTAATCTATTACTTTATATACTGTGTATTATTCCTCAAACTGTAACTAGATATGTTGCATATGGATTAACTGTGACTTTTATTTTAACAATCTATCTAATCCTAAGTGGTTCTTACCAACAAGTTAGAATACAAAAGACTCACTCTATCAAGAATACAAATCTATTATTCTATTCTACTTTTACAATAATACTTGCGATACTGTTAATGATATTATCATCGGTATTATTTCTTATAGAAATATAAGTGAATTGCCTCTATTATTTATGTAAAAAAACGCCAA
>CADBMV010000028.1 GCA_902795865.1 uncultured Erysipelotrichaceae bacterium
ACCGACATGGATTTCTCCACACGAGTTTGAGTCGTGCGCGTCTACCAGTTCCGCCATCAGAGGATGCTTATTTATTTTAACATAATTTACACCCTTTGATAAAATAATAATGATGGATTTGAATCAGTTAAAATTAACACTTAAAAGAAAAGAAATATGTGAGAAATTAAATCTAAATGATAGTAATGATATATTAAGCTATTATCCTTTTAGATATGAAGAATATGAAAAGGTAGCATATAAAGATTTTAAAATTGGTAGTCAAGTTTGTTTTGTGGGAGAACTTGTTTCTTATCCTAGTACTTTTAGAAAAGGTAGATTATCTACTACTAGATTTAAAGTTCTTTATGATGATGAAATCATAAGTGTAACTATTTTTAATAGACCTTGGATTAAAAATGTCGGTATGAATGAAGATATTACCGTAATTGGTAAATATGATGGTAATAATAAAGTTACTGCATCAAATTATTATACTAAAGACATCTTAGGTAGCATTATTCCATACTATCCTTTAAAAGAAGGTATTAGTCAAAATGATATTAAGAAACTAATTCAATATACTTTTTCTAAAGTTAATGATGAAATTATTGATGAAATACCTACTGATTTAGTAGAAGAACATAAACTAATTGATTATAAAACAGCTATAGAAAATATACATAATCCTTTAAATAAATCTTTATTAGCTAAATCCATGAGTCGATTAAAATATGAAGAATTTTTAAGGTTTTATTTAGCTTTAGATGTTTTAAAAGGAAATACAACTAAAAAGATTAAAGATAAAAAGGTATTTAATGATCAAGATATTGAAAGATTTATTGAATCATTTTCTTTTGAATTAACAAATGATCAAAAACAAGCAGTAGATGATTTATTGAATGATTTACGTTCAGAAAGAATTATGTATAGACTTGTGCAGGGTGAAGTAGGTTCGGGTAAAACTGCTGTGGCCAGTATTGCGTTGTATGCTAATTATTTAGCTGGCTATCAAGGAGCATTAATGGCACCTACTGAAATACTTGCCAAGCAACATTATGATTCATTAAAGAAACAATTAGAACCATTTGGTGTTAGGGTTGGCATATTATATAGTGCTTTAAATAATGAAAATGATGTTAAGAATAAGATAGAATTTGGAGATATTGATATCATTGTAGGTACTCATGCTCTATTTTCTGAAGATGTAATATATAAGAAATTGGGATTAGTTATTGCTGATGAGCAGCAGCGTTTTGGTGTTAAACAAAGACAAGCTTTAAAAAACAAAGGTGACAATTGTGATTTTGTCTTAATGTCTGCAACACCAATACCTAGAACTTTAGCTTCATCAATTTATGGTGATATGGATATTTCAACAATCGAAACACTTCCTTCAGGAAGAAAGGGTTGTAAGACATATTTAATTAATAAGAATAGTATTGTAGATATTTTAGATGATGTAAAAGCTAAATTAAACGAAGGAAGACAGATTTATGTTATAGCTGCAGCTATTGAAAAATCTGATAATTATAAAGCTAAGGATGTAAATGGTTTATATGAAGCTTTAAAGGATGAATTAAAACCATATAATGTTTATCTTCTACATGGTCGTCAAGATTCAACAGAAAAAGATAAAATCATGGAAAGATTTAATAATAATGAAATACAAGTATTAATATCTACTACTGTTGTAGAAGTTGGGGTAAATGTTAAAAATGCAACAATGATGATAATATATGATGCTGATAAATTTGGTTTATCACAACTTCATCAATTAAGAGGTAGGATTCAAAGATCTAATTATGAAGGCACATGTTATTTATTGACGGATAATAAGGATGAAAGTGTCTTAAATAGATTAAATGTTCTAGTTAATAGTAATGATGGCTTTGCAATATCATATGAGGATTTAAAACTTAGAGGGCCTGGTGATATTCTTGGAACTAGACAAAGTGGCTTACCAGCGTTTATTCTAGGCAATTTAATCGAAGATACTAAATTTATAGATGCCGCTAGAAAAGACGCCCATAAAATAGTTGATGATTTAAATAATAGTGAATATAAAAAATTCTATGAAAAAATAGTAGAAAACACCAATAAAAACTATATTAGCTAAGGTATAATGGTTGTATGAGTGTTTTTGATTTTCTAGATAAGTTTTCAATACCATATAAAGATAAAAACCTGATTGAACAGGCTTTTATTCATTCTTCTTATGTCAACGAACACAAAAATAAACTTAAGAATAATGAAAGACTAGAATTTATGGGTGATGCTGTCCTTCAGGTATATAGTGCTGAAAGACTGTATAATATTGAACCAGAGCTTCCAGAAGGCTTAATGTCTACAAGAAGATCAAATTTAGTATCTGAAAAAGCATTAGCACAAATTGTAAGAGAAAATGGATTAAATGAGTTTCTTTTATTAGGAGTAGGTGAAGAAAAAACAGGTGGTAGAAATAGAGATTCAATAATAGCTGATATGTTTGAAGCATTTATTGGAGCTATATATCTAGACTCAGGTAAAGAAGTTGTATATAGATTATTAGATGATTTGATGTTAGAACATATTAAAGAAGTTGATGAATCAACATTTGATTATAAAACTAAACTTCAAGAATATGTTCAAGCAGATTCAAGAAAATCTATAGTTTACGAAACGATTTCTGTTGAAGGACCTAATAATAATCCAGAATTTGAAGTGGCTGTTAAAATAGATGGTTTAATATATGGCTATGGTAAAGCTTCTAGTAAGAAACAAGCGCAAAAAAACGCTGCAAAAAATGCGTTAGAAAAGTTGGCACAAATATGAATTTTGATATAAAAAACGTTATTGATAAATATAATTACAGTAATGAAAAAGTTGTATACTTAAATGATTTTAAAATAGTTGATGTCTTATTAAAGAAAGCAACTGGTTTTACAATAATCAAAGCTGAAAATAGTGTTGTTTTGCCATATACAATCTATCAAGATTTATTATCTTATTTTAAAGGTTTAGGTTTAGATAATATAAAACTATACATCAAGGCTAATACACAGAATCTACCTATTAAAGAAATCAATTTATATTTAGATGAGTATCGAAAAAATAATAGTGGTTTTATTAATTGTGTACCTGTGGCAGATGATAATGGTTTTATACTTTTGTATACAGATAATATTGAATATATAAATGATGAAAAAGAATTAGATGAATTAAAACTATTCTTTTATGATTTAGGATATCGAAAAGATATTAAGATGTCTTTAAAAAATGAGAAAATAGAGGATTTAATTGAAGAAAAAGAAGCTTTACCTGTACCTGTTAAACAAAAAGAAAACAATATTCCTGAAAAAAAATACTATAATACAAAATCTAGAGAATATACTGAATTAAAAATAGATGATTTAGTTGATACTTTATATAACGTTAAGTTTACAGGTGAAATGTTTAAAGTAGAAGAAAGATCCACAAAAACAGGAATGCTTATACAGACTGTGTATGTTAAGGATGAAGATAATGCAGTGGTTGTTAAGTTTGTGGAAGGTAAACGATTTAATAAGGCTGCTTTAGCTGAAAATAAAGAAGGCAAATGTGCTAATTTCTATGGTAATTATCGTTTTGATTCATTTGCGAATGATTATATTTTTGAACCAGATGCAATTGAATTCATTGATAAGATAAATGTTTTGATAGATGATGCTAAAGAAAAAAGAGTTGAACTTCATATGCATACAAAACTATCAGAAATGGATGGTGTGTCATCTCCTAGTGATGTTGTTAAGGCTGCATATGAAATGGGTCATAGAGCTTTGGCTATAACTGATCATCTTTGTCTACAAGGCTACCATGAAGCATATATGACTTATAAAGGAATAATGTCTAAGAATAAGGATTTAGACTTCAAACTTTTATATGGTTGTGAAATGAATATGGTCTATCCTAATTTAGAGATTGTCTATAATTCTAATGATAATAATATTAATGATGTTGAATATGTAGTATTTGACTTAGAATCAACTGGATTATCCACAAGACACGATTATATTATTGAATTTGGTGGAGCACTAATGAGAAGAGGTACTGTTGTGGATACAATAGATATTTTAATTAAACCACCAGTATCTTTAACTTCAAAGATAAAAGAATTAACACACATTTCTGAAAGTGACTTAATAAATGCTAAAACATTTGAAGAGGCATCTAAACAAATCTTAGATTTTATAGCTGATCGAGTATTAGTAGCTCATAATGCTCATTTTGACGTAGGTTTATTGAATGAAGAATTAGTTAGAATAGGTAAGAAACCATTAGAAAATACAGTTATAGATACTTTAGATTTATCTAGAACACTATTTAAAGATAGACGTGCATATCGTTTGGGTAATATGTGTCGTGCTTATAATATTCCTTATGATGAAAATATAGCTCATAGAGCTAATTATGATGCGGATGTATTAGCTCAAGTTTTTAGTTTTATGCTAAAAGATTTAACTAAGAATAATGTTAAAACTTTTAATGAACTTCAAGAGTTTCAAAGTGAAGATGCATTCATCAAGAACAGGGCATATCACACTACCATCTTATGTAAGAATCAAGAAGGTTTAAAAGATTTATTTAAATTAGTTACTTGTTCCAACACTAAAACTCTTGCGGTATTTGGTAAGGCTAATACTAAAGCTAATAACCAAGATTCAGAGTTTATTGCTGAACCAAGAATCTTTAAAGAAGAAATACAAAATCATCGTAAAAACTTATTAATAGGTTCTGCATGTTTTAATGGAGAAGTATTTGAGATTGCCTCTACTAGATCCAAAAAAGATTTAGCTGATGCAATATCTTTTTATGACTATATAGAAATACAACCATTAGAAAACTATCGTTTCTTATACGAGGATAGAGAGCTTTTTGATAAAGAAAGATTAAAAGTATATTTAAAAGATATTATTGATGAAGCTTTAAGACAAAATAAAATTATTGTCGCAACTGGAGATGTACATTATATTCATAAAGATGAAAAAATATTAAGAGATGTTTATATAAATGCTCAAGCTATTGGTGGAGCTCATCATCCTTTATATGTTTTTGATAAAGAAAAAAGACAAAAACAGATTACTAGTGATCAAAGATTCTTTAATACGAAAGAGATGCTAGAAAGATTTGAGTGGTTAGAAGATAAAAAACTAATAAAAGATATGGTTATCACAAACACTAATAAAATAGCTGATATGTGTGATAATATTAAACCTTTCTCTGATGAGCTTAGACCTCCTAAAATAGATGATGCTATAGCGATAGCTAGAAAATGTAATATCATTGAAGAACCTTTCACCAATAGAAATGATGTAATTAGTGCAGATGAGTATCTAAGAGAATTTGTTTATTATAATGCTCATCGAATATATGGTAAAGATTTAGATCCATTTATTGAAAAACGTATTGAAACAGAATTAAATGCTATTATAGGCAATGGCTATGGAGTTATTTATTTTGTATGTCATTTATTAATTAAACGTTCTAATAATGATGGCTATATAGTAGGTTCTAGAGGATCTGTAGGCTCATCATTAGTTGCAACTCTTGCAGATATTACTGAAGTAAATCCTTTGCCGGCACATTATATTTGCCCTAAATGTCATAAATTAGAATGGGTTAAAGATGTTGCATCAGGATATGACTTAAAAGATAAAACTTGTCCAGATTGTGGTTCTAAGATGATAGGGGAAGGTCAAAATATTCCTTTTGAAACTTTCTTAGGATTTGATGGAGATAAGATACCTGATATTGATTTAAATTTCTCTGGTGACTACCAACCTAAGGCGCATTTATTTACTAGAGAAATATTTGGACCTAAAAATGTTTATAGAGCAGGTACTGTTTTAACTGTAAAAGAAAAAACAGCTTTTGGTTATGTGACAGGTTATTGTGAAGAAAAGAATATTACAAATATGTCTAAAGCACAAAGACAAAGATTAGCTTCAGGTTGTGAAGAAGTTAAGCGTACTACCGGTCAACACGCAGGAGGTATAGTAGTACTTCCTGATGATATGGAAATTGAAGATGTTACACCTATTCAGTATCCTGCAAACGATAAAGATGCCGCATGGTTTTCAACTCATTTCGAATATCATGATTTCTCTGACAATTTATTAAAATTTGATTTACTAGGTCATGATGATCCTACTGCTATGAGACTATTTGAAGATATATCAGGAATTGATGTAAAGAATATACCAATGAATGATGAAAAAGTATTATCTTTATTCTATTCAACAAAAGCTTTAAATATTATCAATCCTAATTACCAAGAAGAAACTGGTGCTGCAGGTCTTCCTGAATTTGGTACCTTAAACACAAGAAATACAATTGAAGAAACTAGACCTCATGTGTTTTCTGAACTTGTACAGATATCAGGACTTTCTCATGGTACTGATGTTTGGAGAGGAAATGCTCAAGAGTTGATTAGATCAGGCATTAGATTATCTGATGTTATAGGATGTAGAGATGATATTATGTCTACTTTATTGGGTTATAACCTTGAACCTCTAGATGCTTTTAATATTATGGAAAAAGTTAGAAAAGGTAAGGGTTTAAATGAAGATGAAGAAACAAAGATGTTAGCCCACGATGTTCCTAAGTGGTATATCGATTCATGTAAGAAAATTAAATATATGTTCCCTAAAGCTCATGCTGTTGCATATTGTATTATGGCTGTAAGAGTTGCATGGTTTAAAGTATATCATCCAGAATATTATTATGTTTCTTTCTTTTCTTTAAGATGCGATGCATACGAACTAAGTACTATGCTTAAGGATGCTGATTCTATATATGCAAGAATGCAAGAATTAAAAACAAAAATGAATTCAAGAGAAAATCCTGCATCTAAAAAAGAAAGAGATATCTTTGATACTTTAGAGGTATGTTATGAAATGGTATCTAGAGGATATAAGATGACCAATATTGATTTATATAAATCTCAAGCAACTCAGTTTATAGTTAATCCTGATAATAATAAAGAAATAATTCCACCATTTAAAGTTTTAGATGGTTTAGGTGATAACGTTGCTGAATCAATTGTTAATGCTAGAAAACAAAGAGAATTCTTATCTAAAGAAGATTTAATGGAAAGAACTTTACTTTCTAATACTTTATTAAAGAAATTAGATGATTTAAATGTATTAGATTCACTAGATGAATCTAATCAGATGTCATTATTTTAGGAGATTAATATGCTACTAGAAAAATTTTTAGATTATGTTAAATATGAAACAACTTCCTATGAAGATTCTAATACTTTTCCAAGTAGTGATACTCAATGGGTTTTCGCAAGACATTTATTAGATGAATTAAATAAACTTGGTCTTGAAAATACTGTTTTAGACGAGCATTGCTATGTATATGGATATTTACCAGGAGATGAAAACTATTACACAATTGGTTTAAATGCTCACATGGATACTTCTGAACAAGCTTCAGGTAAAAATGTTAATCCAAGAGTTATAGAAAATTATGATGGCAAAGATATAAAACTGAATGATAATTTATATACTACAGTAGATAGATTTCCTAATTTAAAAGATTATGTAGGAAAAACTTTAGTAGTAACTGATGGAAATACTTTGCTTGGTGCTGATGATAAAGCGGGTATTGCTTGTATTATGCAAATTTTGGAATATTTAGTTAATCATCCTGATGTTAAACATGGTCCTATTTGGGTATGTTTTTCACCAGATGAAGAAATAGGCAAGGGTACTCAACATTTTAATTATGATCTATTTAAAGTTGATTTTGCTTATACATTAGATGGTGATAAACCAAATTGTATTGAATATGAGAATTTTAATGCTGCTAGTGCAAAAATTAAAATAAATGGAATTTCTGTACATCCAGGTAGTGCTAAAAACAAAATGGTTAATGCACTTCAAGTAGCTCATGAATTTCATGGGATGTTAGATCCTGAAGCAAGGCCAGAAAAAACTCAAGGTTATGAAGGATTTAATCTATTACTATCATTAACTGGTGAAATCGCCACAGCCAATATGTCATATATTATTAGAAATCATGATATTAATTTATTAAATAAACAAAAACATGATTTTGAAATTATTAGAGATAAATTAAATGAAAAATATGGATATGAAGTTGTTGAACTAGAATTGATTGATTCATATCGCAATATGAAAGAAAAATTTAAAGACAATATGTTTGTGATAGATTTTGTTAAAAAAGCTATGTCAAATATTGGCTTAGAATATGAAGAAGTTGCAATTAGAGGTGGAACTGATGGTGCCAACCTTACATGGAATGGAATATTATGTCCAAATCTAGGAACTGGAGGTCAAAACTTTCATGGTGTTCATGAATTTTGGTGTCAGCAAGATGGTGAATTAGTTGTTAAACTTGTTATAGAAATATTAAATATTGCTAAAAAATAAAATGTTAATTATTTTTCTAATATTTGTTATCTCGTATATCATTGGAAATATTAAGATTAATGGTATTAGCTTTGGTTCTTCTGCCATTATTCTTATATCTTTAATATTTGGCCATTATGGTTTTGAAATAAGTTCAGATATTAGAAATTTAGGATTATTGTTATTTGTATGTAGTGTAGGTTTGAGTTGTGGTCCAACCTTTATTAACCATTTTAGAAAAAATGCCAAATCTTATATCTTTAATGGTTTATTTACTATTGCTTTTGCAGCTTTAGTAACTATCTTAATAATCAAATTATTCAGTATTGATATCCACATAGCTTTAGGTCTTTTTACTGGTGCTCTTACTAGCACTCCAGGTTTTGCGATTGCATCTGAACTAAGCAAATCAAACATTACTACAGCAGCTTATGGTATTTCTTATCCATTTGGAGTAGTAGGCGTTACTTTGTTTTGCCAAATAATGTCTAGAAAGATTAATAAAAACACAAGTTCATCTATAAAAGATAAGTATATAAACAAAAAGATTAAAGTTTTTGATAGTAGTGGATTATTAAACTTTTCGATTACGATGCTTATAGGAATTTTACTAGGCATGATTAAAATACCTCTTTTAGGAGGATATAGCTTTAGTTTTGGCAATTCTGGTGGCCCACTTATTGCAGGAATAATAATTGGATCTATTGGTAAAATTGGCTCATACGATTTAAGTGTAAAAGATGAAGTTTTAGGTGTTTTAAAGAACTTTGGTTTATCTTTATTCTTATTAGGATCAGGCCTACAAGCAGGTAAGGATATTGTTTCAATTATTAATGAATATGGAATTATGTTATTTTTCTTAGGTGCAATAATAACTCTTTCATCTTTGCTATTTAGTTATTTTTTAACTTCAAAAGTATTTAAATTATCTTTAATTAATAGTTTGGGTTCTGTTTGTGGAGCAATGACATCAACTCCAGCTTTGGGAAGTTTATCTTCAAATATTGAAGATGAAAGTGTCTTATCATCTTATGCTGCAACATATCCCATATCATTAATTAGCGTTATTTTATTCTCTCAAATACTATATATCTTTTTTTCATAAAATATCCTTACATTTAAATTTTAACCCTACAAATAATAACTTTGTATAAAACGAGTTAAAAAAGTAGTAATAATTAGTAAAACTC
>CADBMV010000029.1 GCA_902795865.1 uncultured Erysipelotrichaceae bacterium
AAAAGATTCAACAAGGTTAAGGGATTTGGCTTCATTACAGCAGATGATGGTCGTGATGTCTTTTTCCATTATTCTCAACTTATCATGGATGGTTATAAGACTATTAATGAGGGAGCTGCAGTTGAATTTGATTTAATCGAAGGTGATCGAGGTCTTCAAGCTCACAACATAAAAGAGGTTCAAGAATAATCGAAAGCACATGTAGTTGGCCTTATGGCCAACTTTTTTTATGCTTAACTATGTTATAATTAGTAGATGATTGGAGAAGAAAATGGGTTTTTTAGATAGATTATTTAATAACGATAAAAAGATCTTAGATTCAATAGAAAAAGCTATCATTCCTGTAGATAATTTAAAGGATGAAATGGCTAGTTTGACTGATGAACAGTTAGCTCATAAAACTGTAGAGTTTAAAGAAAGATTAAAAAATGGAGAAACACTTGATGATATACAGGTAGAAGCTTTTGCGGTAGCAAGAGAGGCTGCAGGAAGAGTCATAGGTGAATATCCATTCTTTTGTCAGTTAGAAGGTGCATATGTGCTTCATCAAGGCGATATTGCGGAAATGAAAACAGGTGAAGGTAAAACTTTGACATCTGTTATGGCAGTATATTTAAATGCCTTAGAAGGCAAGGGTGTGCATGTGGTTACGGTCAATGAATATCTAGCTGAAAGAGATAGTAAATGGATGGGCGAAATACATAGGTTTTTAGGCTTAAGTGTTGGTTTAAATCTTAGAGCTTTGACTCCAATGCAGAAAAGACAAGCTTATGAATGTGATATTACATATACTACAAACTCTGAACTTGGTTTTGATTATTTAAGAGACAATATGGTTACTAGAGTTGAAGATAGAGTATTAAGAGAATTAAATTTTGCCTTGGTGGATGAAGTAGACTCTATCTTAATTGATGAATCTAGAACACCTTTAATTATCTCTGGTGGAGAAAGAAAAACAGCTAACTTATATATAAATGCGGATAAGTTTGTGAAAAGACTTACTAGAGAAACAGATTATGTAATTGATATAAAAGATAAAAATGTTCAATTAACTGAAGAAGGTGTTAGAAAAGCAGAAAAGGCTTTTGGTGTTGAAAACTTATTTGAATTAGATAATACATCTTTAGTTCACTATATTAATCAAGCTCTTAAAGCAAACTACATTATGTCTAGAGATGTGGAATATGTAGTAGAAGATAACGAAGTAATTATTGTCGATCAAAATACTGGTAGAAAAATGCCAGGAAGAGAATATTCTGATGGTTTACACCAAGCTATTCAAGCTAAAGAAAATGTTCCTATTAAACAAGAAACTACAACTTTAGCTACTATCACATATCAGAATTTCTTTAGACTATATAACAAACTTGCGGGTATGACTGGTACTGCAAAAACTGAAGAAGAAGAATTCTTGTCAATTTATAATATGCGTGTTGTGGAGATTCCTACAAATAAGCCTATACAAAGAATTGATTATCCAGATTTAGTGTTTGGAACTAAGAAAGCTAAATATGATGCTTTATTAGAAGAAGTTAAGCAACTATATGAAAAAGGTCAACCTGTTTTAGTAGGTACAATTTCGGTAGAAACTTCAGAATTAATATCACGCATGTTTAAACAGGCAAGAATCAAGCATGAAGTATTAAATGCGAAGAATCATGCTAGAGAAGCTGATATTATTGCTAAAGCTGGAAAAGAAGGTTCGGTTACAATCGCAACCAATATGGCAGGTAGAGGAACCGATATTAAATTAACTGAAGAGTCTAGAAAACTGGGAGGTCTAGTAGTTTTAGGTTCAGAAAGACATGAATCTAGACGTATTGACAATCAGCTTAGAGGTCGTTCTGGTAGACAAGGTGATCCAGGTTATTCAAGATTCTATGTTTCATTACAAGATGATTTAATGGTGAGATTTGGATCTGAAAGAATATCTGGTTTATTTGAGCAAATGGGCGATATTCCTATTGAAAATAAGACTGTAAGTAAAGCTATTTCTAGTGCTCAAAAACGTGTAGAAGGTTTGAACTTTGATATTCGTAAAGCCTTACTTGATTATGATGATGTCATGAGACAACAAAGAGAAACAATGTATGCACAAAGAAACTTCATCTTAGAAAATGAAGATATTCATTCTGTTATAGAAAACATGTTTAAAAGAGAAGTTGAAAACATTGTGGAATCTAATACTAATGAAGATGGAAAGAATATCAGTATAGATTATCCATCTATTGTAAGAAGAATTAATAATATGGGTCTTAGTTCATTTAAGATAGATGATATTAATAATCTTGGTAAACAAGAAACAATTGATAAGTGTTTTGATGCTTGTTTTGGAGCATATCAAAATAAGATTAAACCAGTTAGAAATCAAATATTACCAGTAGAAAGAACAATGGTTTTAAGATTAATGGATAGAGCTTGGCAAAATCACATTGATGTCATGTCTAAATTAAGAGAGGGTATACACCTTAGATCTTATGCTCAAAACAATCCTTTACAAGCTTACGTGGAAGAAGGATATGAATTATTTGAAAATATGATGAATACAATATCTAGTGATGTTGTGACATTCTGTAATAATTTAAAAATAGTAATAAAGGAAAAATAATTATGGAAATATATGAAATGAAACAAAGCCTAAACACTTCCTTAAAGAAGTTAAAAGATTTAGGCGACTCTCTTTGACTTAGCTAGTATTGATAATAGAATCAAGGAATTAGAAGAAAAACAGAGTCTTGATACTTTTTGGTCAGACCAGAAAAAAGCTCAAGCTGTAATAAAAGAATATAATACTCTTAAAGATTTAAAGAATAAATATTATGCTAATGAAAATAGTATAAAATCTTTACTTATTGAATTAGATGAATTAAGTCAAAACTATGATGTTGAATTATTTGATTTACTTAATGAAGAATATGTAGAAGTAAATAATAAATTTGAAGACTTTGAAATTCAAGTTCTTTTATCTAATGATTATGATCATTCAAATGCCATATTAGAAATACATCCTGGAGCTGGTGGTACTGAATCACGAGATTGGGCAGAGATGCTTTTTAGAATGTATCAAAGATATGCACAGAATAATGCTTATGGTTTTGAAGTAATCAACTATGAAGAAGCAGATGAAGCTGGAATTAAGTCATGCACAGTTTTGATAAAAGGTGATATGGCTTATGGTTATTTAAAGGGAGAAACAGGTGTACATCGTCTAGTAAGAATTTCACCATTTGATTCTTCAAGCAGAAGACATACATCATTTGCTTCAGTAGAAGTATTACCTGAATTTAATAATGAAATTGATATAGAAATAAAAGATGAAGATTTAGAAGTTGATACAATGCGCTCTTCTGGTGCCGGTGGTCAACATATAAACAAAACTGATAGTGCCGTAAGAATGAAACACATTCCTACTGGTTTAGTTGCATTTTCTCAATCTGAAAGATCACAAATACTCAATAGAGAAAAATGTTTAGCTATCTTAAAATCAAAGTTATATCAAAAAGCAATCGAAGATCGAGAAAACGAAAAAAGAGCTTTAAAAGGTGAACAGAAAAAGATTGAATGGGGCTCACAAATAAGATCGTATGTATTTTGTCCATATACTCTTGTAAAGGATCATCGTACTAATTATGAAGAAGGAAATGTAGATAAGGTAATGAATGGAGAAATAGAAAACTTCTTATTTGCTTATCTTAAATCACAAATTTAATATGAAGAATAAACTAAGTATTATTACACTATTATGTTTACTTATAGGAATAGTTTTTGGACTATTTTTTCCTACTTATACTGATTCAATTAGTTTTATAGGTACATATTATATTAATTTCTTAAAATATATGATCGTACCTGTAGTCTTTACAAGTATCACTGTTTCTATATTTGATTCTTCTAAACTACGAAATAAATTAGTATTAAAAACGATTATTATTTTTGTGTTGATGTTTATTGCGACATTTATTTTGTCTTCAATTGTGGTATTGATAGTTAACCCAGGAAGCAATTTTGTTTTTGATAATGTTGAATGGAGTGGTACTACTACATCAATAAATCTTGAAGGAATTCTACTTAATCTAATTCCTAAGGATTTAAATAAATTCTTAACTGGTTCTTATTTATTCTCAGTTATCTTAATATCTTTTCTTATTGGATATCTTTCTACTTTATTTAAAAGTGGTGAAAAGTTTATTGAAGTAATCAGAAAAATTAAACAATTTCTTTTTAAAGTATTGGAATACTTTATGTATTTAACTCCTTTAGCTGTTTTTTCATTAATAAGTAATACTGTTTCAAAATATGGCTCAGTATTATTAGGAGTAGGTGCAAGATATATTCTTACAGCATATCTATGTGCTTTATTAACTTTAATAATTGTGATGATTATTCCAGTATTAATAATCTGTAAGATGACTCCTATTGAATTTATAAGAAAAGTAAATAAGATTTGGTTAATGACAATAACTACTTGTTCATCTAGTGCAACTTTGCCTTATACAATAAAAACATGTAATCAAGAGTTTAATATTCCTGAAAGTATTACGGATGTTGTTGTACCACTAGGTTGCACTATTCATATGTGTGGCGGAGCTGTATCTTTTTCTTTGTTAGGTATATTTTGTTGTCAGGTATTTAATGTTGAACTTACATTATCAAGATATATCCTTATGATTGTCTCTGCAGTATTAATAAATATGTCTGCGCCAGGTATTCCAAATGGTGGTGTTGTAATAGGTGCTACATATCTACAATTATTAGGAATACCTTTAGATTTCATAGGTTTTTATTCAGGAATATATAAATTATTAGATATGGTTTATACTTCTTTGAATGTTACAGGTGATATAACTGCAAATGTAATTATTAATAGTCTTGAAAATTCAAAAGAATAATATGATAGAATATTATTGTTATGATGGATAGATTAAATATCTGATACTTATAGAGAGCTGATGTTTGGTGAAATTCAGCAGGGAAGATATTTAAAGATGGATCCTGAACATT
>CADBMV010000030.1 GCA_902795865.1 uncultured Erysipelotrichaceae bacterium
ATCTGAATAAGCTGCTTTATTAATAGTCTTACCAACACGATAGTTTAGAGATGTTTTTCTAAACCAACACGATAGTTTAGACTACCTATAAAAATAATTCCCGGGCAATTTTATAAACCTAGGAATTATCGCTTATTTATAACTTTTGTACTACATTATCTTCTTCTTTATATATACATTTTTCTTTTACTAATCCTCGCACTCTAGATAGTGGATATATGGTTGTTTTTCTTCCTATAATAGTTCCTGGATTTAAAACACTATTGCATCCAACTTCCACAAAGTCTCCTATTATTGCTCCAAACTTTCTTAGATTTGTTTCAATTTTTTCTTCTTCAGTTTTCACAATTATATTAGATTGATCTGATTTTAAATTAGATATGATAGCACCTGCTCCCATATGAGATTTATATCCCATCACACTATCACCTACATAATTAAAGTGAGGTACTTGTGTTTCATCAAAAATAATTGCATTTTTAATTTCACAAGAATTTCCAATTACACAAGCTTTTCCTATAATTACATTTTCTCTAATGTAGGCACAATATTTTATTGAACTGTTTTCATCAATAATTGCAGGACCAATTATCTGAACATTTTCATCGATGCTTGCGCTAATGTGTACCCAAACATTGTTTTTAATTTCTTTATATTGATTCTTATCTAAATTTTTTCCAATTTCTAAAACGATGTTTTTGATTTCAGGAATAATTTCCCATGGGTACTCGTGTTTTTTAAAATAGTTTTTAGTAATTGTATAATTTAAATCTAATAGATCTTCTGTTTTGTACATAATTGTTTCCTCGTTTTAATTATACGATTTTAGATAACCATTTATTTCCTTTTTTATAATAAATAATTTCGCTAAGCTTATCACTTTCCATAACTTTTAAAATTCTTTTTAAATCTAAAGACAGTTTGTGTTTATTTAAATCTTTTCTTTTTATCCAAAAAACTTCTCCTTCTTTAGATCTTTTAATCTTTCCTGTGAATTTATTTGTCTTATAATACAACATAAGGTACCGGTCTTCTTTTTCGGTTTTAAATTCTTCTATTCCACACAGAATTGGATTTTTTATTGTTAAACCTGTTTCTTCTTTTACTTCTCTTATTACAGAAGAATTAAAGTCTTCATCCTTTTCCACATGTCCTCCAGGAAAGGTTAAGCCTGGCCAATCCTTTTTCTTTCTATCTATTACTAATATTTCGTCATCTTTATAAACTAAGCATATGTTTGTTAGTATGCATCTATGAGTTCTATCCATTTATACACCTCTTTCCTTATATATAACACGCTTTTTGTTTGTTTTATATATTTTGCTGTCAATTTTGAGTTTTTATTTTTGTTGATAAAATATATAATACTTATACTTTTCCACATCCACATTTGATAGTTTTCAACACTATGTGGAAATGTGGAAAACTTAAATATAGCTTTTTAATATTAGGTATATTTTAAAGGTTATTTTGTTATTTTTGGTGTGGAAAACTTTGTTTTTTACACATCTTTCAATAGTTGATTTTAATGTGGAAAAACAACCCACATTCTTTCAACAAAATCATTTTGTGGAAAAATGTGGAAAACTCATATAAATGGCTTAAATTAAGGCTATTTTTACTTGCTAAATTGTGGATTGTGGAAAACTTTTGATAATTTAATGTAAAATTGTGGAAAAATAATGTTATTATATCTTTACCGCTTTAAGGGATTTAAATATGACGACAATAGATTTTTATTTGAATGATAAATGGAAAAACACATTAAAAAATATAGCTAATTCAGGCTTAATTCCTGAAAATGTGTTACCTTATTTCGAATCTAAGCTAGTTTCATTAGATGATAATGAAGCTACTGTTGTCGTTCCTTCCTTCATAAATTATACAATTATGAGCCAAAATCAGGCTATGATTGAAAATTACCTTGAGGAGGTAATTGGTAAACATTTAAAGGTTAGGGTTATTCAACAAGATGATTTAAATAGCCTTTCTTCTATGAAAAAAGAGTTTATTCAGAGTGATTTTCTTTCTCGTAGAATCGACCCTAACCAAAATTTTACCAACTTTGTGGTAGGTAGATCTAATGCTCAAGCTCATTTAGCAGCCATGACATGTGCTTCTAATTTAGCTATTGTATATAATCCTTTATTTATATATGGAAATTCAGGTTTAGGTAAAACACATTTATTAAATGCTATAGGCAATCAAGTTCAAAATCTGTATCCTGAAAAAAGAATTGGTTTTACTAGTGGTATTGAATTTGTGGAAGGAGTTCATAAAGCGAGTGTAGAAAATCGTTATGATGAATTTAAAGCTACTTTCCAGGATTTAGATTTATTACTAGTTGATGATGTTCAATTTATTGCTAATAAACCAAAAACTCATGAATTATTTTTTACTATTTTTAATGAGTTGGTTAATAATAAGAAACAAATTTGTATAACTTCTGATAGAACACCAAGCGAAATAAAAGGCTTAGAAGATCGTATTATTTCAAGATTTAATCAAGGTTTAAATGTAAATATAGAAGCACCAGAATATGAAACTTCTATTAATATTTTAAAGATGAAAATTGCGAATAGTTCTATACCTAATCAAGTATCAGTAGATGATGAGGTACTTAATTATTTAGCTACTAATTTTTCTCAAGATGTTAGAAGTTTAGAAGGTGCTGTAAATAGATTATTATTTTATTCTATAAATTTCCCTATAGATGATGAAAGAGATCATATATCTTTAAAATTAGCTATTGAAGCTTTTAAGGATCAAATTAAAGAAGGGAAAAATGAATTAGCTATCTCTACGGTACGAAAGGCGGTATGTGATTATTACAACCTCACAAAACAACAAATCACATCCGCCAACCGTACCAAAAATATATCTAACGCAAGACAAATTGCGATGTATCTATGTAGAAAATTATTAGATTCTACTTATGATGATATTGGTAGGGAATTTGGTGGTAGAGATCATTCCACGGTTATGAGTTCTTGTGAGAATGTTGAAAGAAAAATTAAGACTGATCCTTTATATCTTAAGGCAATCAACGAAATAGAAAGCAAGATAAAATAAAATTTTCAACTTTATAATCGGTATTAAAGATGTTAAAATTATCTTATAAATAAAGGGTTTTTAAGACTTTTCCACAATTTTAAACATCCTAGTAGTAATAACACTAAATTATTAATAATAAAGGAGTAGCTATATGAATTTCAAAATTTCCAAAAGAGAGTTTCTAGATGCAATATCACTTTCTTCTAGAGCTATCTCATCTAATACACCTTTACCTTCTTTATCAGGAATTAAGATTTCTGTAGATGATAATGGTATAACTTTAATATCATCTGATTCAAATATTTCTATAAAGAAAACGATTGTTAAGAGTGAAGATAGTGCTTTAATAATTGATGAAAGTGGAGAAATAGTTTTAGATGCTAAATTACTTCTTGAAATTGTTAGAAAGATAGATAGTGAGTTTATTGATGTAGAAACTATAGATGGTACTTTAATTAAAATTTCTGGTGGTAATTCTGAATTTAAAATTAATGGTATGTTACCAGAAGAATATCCATCGATTAATTTTGATTATACTTCTAATAATCCATTTAAACTTGAAACAGCTTTGTTTAATCAAATAATAAACGAAACAGCTTTTGCATGCTCTGATAAAGAAATTAAACCAGTACTTACTGGTGTTAATTTAAAAGCTAAGGATCATAAAATATATGCGAACGCAACTGATTCATATCGTTTAGCTTCTAAAACAATTAACATAGACACTGATTTAAATTTTGATATTACAGTTCCTGCAAAATATTTAAATGAAATATATCATGCGATTGCAAATGAAGATGAAGTAACAATCGCGATTGATAAACAAAAAATATCTTTTGTGTTCAATGATACAATTGTTGATACTAGATTATTAGATGATGAATATCCTGATGTTTCTAGATTGATTCCATCTAATTTTACTCAAAAACTTGTTGTATCTTCTAAAGAAATGATTAATGCAATTGATAGAACATTATTTATTAAATCTGATGGTAAAAACACTATTAAATTAAATATTAATAATGAAAAAATTGAATTAACTTCTTCTAATCAGAATTTTATTTCTTCTTTTGAAGAGATTAAAGTTATTAGTTTTGAAGGATCTCCATTAGAAATTTCTTGTTCAGGAAAGTATCTACAAGATGCTATTAAAGCTGTTGATGCTGATGAAATCACTATTTCTTTCTCTGGTGAATTAAAACCTATGGTTGTTAAGAAAGAAGATGATGATAGTCTAATTCAGCTAATTTCTCCTGTAAGAACATATAAATAATTCATAAAATTCAAAATAAAGGCTAGAAAACTCGTTTTAAGACGAGTTTTTATTTGTATGAGGTGGAATACGTAAAATTGTTAAAGTGTGAATATAGAAAAACAAAGGCCAAAATGTTATAATTTAATAGTCTATGGATGCTATAAAAGATATTAAAATAGATGATGAATTTATTACTTTAAGTCAATTTTTAAAGATTACGGATTTAATTAATTCAGGTGGTGAAGCTAAATCTTTTATATATTTTAATAATATATATGTAAATGATGAATATGAAGATAGAAGAGGTAAAAAATTATATAAAGGTGATGTAGTTAAGATAAATAATGAGGTGTTTAAGATATGTTAGTAAAGTCACTTAAATTAAATAATTATCGTAACTACACTAATGAAAATATAATATTTGATCCTAATTTAAACATTATTATTGGAAAAAACGGATCTGGTAAGACTAATATATTAGAAAGTATTGTAGTAGTATCTAATACCAAATCATTTAGAACTAATAATGATCAAGATTTAATTAAAAAAGGTGAAGAATTTTCTAAGATTGATTTAATATCTGATGAAAATGATTTTAAAGTTGTAATTAATAAGAAAAATAAATCTTTATATATTAATAACAACCTAATAAAAAGAACATCTCAATTTATTGGTAAATTAAATGCAATTTTATTTAAACCAGGAGATTTAGAATTATTTAATCAATCACCTTCTGAAAGAAGAAAATTATTAGATATAGAAATTAGTAAGATATCTAATAGATATGTATTAGCTTTAGTTAAATATAATAAAATTCTAAAAGACAAAAATAAATTATTAAAAGAAAATAATCCAGATGAAACTTTACTTAGTGTCTTAGATGAATCTATGGCACCTTTGATTAAAACAATAATCGAAGAAAGAGAAAGATTCTTTGATGTGATTAATGAATATATATCTGCAATGTATACAATGATTTCTGGAAAGATTGTAGATATACATGTGAATTATAATAAATGTTCAGAGACTTATGAAGTTAATGAAAAAATAGAAAGTTCAAGAAATAAAGATTTCTATTATCATTACACTACATTTGGTCCTCATCATGATGATTATGAATTTATAATGGATGGATATAATTTGAATTCAATTGCCTCACAAGGTCAAAAAAGAATGGTGTTGATTGCATTTAAATTCGCATTAATTAAATATATTCAGAAACAAACTAATAAAACACCGATTGTCTTATTAGATGATATCTTATCGGAATTAGATAAAGATAATCAAGAAAGATTATTAAATGTGATACCTAGTAGTGCACAAGTAATAATTACAAATACAGATATAAACAATTTAAAGATTGATAAAGATTATAAGTTAATAGAATTAAAGGAGGAAGAAGATGTCTAACACAAGCATAAAACATGATAATTATACTTCTGATGATATTCAAGTATTAGAAGGTTTAGAAGCAGTTAGAAAAAGACCAGGAATGTATATTGGTACTACTTCTTCTACCGGTTTACATCATTTAGTATGGGAAATTATTGATAATTCAGTTGATGAAGCTTTAGCCGGTTATGCGAATAATATTGAAGTAAGTGTAGATGATAATGATGTTGTGACAGTTAAAGATGATGGTAGAGGAATGCCTACAGAAAAACATCCTAAAACAGGAGTTTCTACAGTTGAAACAATCTTCACTGTACTACATGCAGGTGGTAAGTTTGGTGGAGGAGCTTATAAAGTTTCTGGTGGTCTACATGGTGTTGGTGCCTCTGTTGTTAATGCATTATCTGAATGGTTAGAAGTAACTATTAATAAAGATGGAAAAGTTTATTTTATAAGATTTAAAAATGGTGGTGGTGTTGATGAACCATTAAAAGAAATAGGTAAATGTGAAAAAGATGAAACAGGATCTACTGTTAGATTCAAAGCTGATCCTGAAATATTTAAAGAAGGTACCGTTTATGAATATCGTGTTTTATTTGAAAGAATAAGACAGATGGCCTTCTTAAATAAAGGAATTAATTTTATCTTTAATTGGAATAAAGAAGACGAACACAAAGGAAAACACACTTTCTGTTATGAGGGTGGTATTAAAGAATATGTAGAATTTTTAGATGATAGTGAAACTAAGCTTTATGAAGATGTAATGTATTGTGAAGGATTAGATGATGATACAACTATCTCTGTAGAAATAGCTATGAGATATAATACATCATATTCAGAAAAAGTTTATTCATTCTGTAATAATATCTTTACACCTGATGGTGGTATGCATATAGATGGTTTTAGACAAACATTATCTAGAGTAATAAATGCATATGCTAAAGATAATAATTATTTAAAGAAAGATGATCCAAATTTAACTAATGATGATTTAAAAGAAGGTTTAACAGCTATTATTTCAGTAAAACATCCTGATCCTCAATACGAAGGACAAACAAAAGGAAAATTAGGTAATGCGGAAGTTAGACCTGTTGTTAATAAGATATTCGGAGATTTCTTAAAAAGATATTTATTAGAAAATCCTGATGTTGCAAAGATTGTTATTGAAAAAGCTAAGTCAGCTTCAGAAGCTAGATTAGCTGCACAAAAAGCTAGAGAAAACGTAAGAAGAAAAGATGATTTTGGTTCTGGAAATCTTCCTACTAAATTAAAAGATTGTGCATCTAGAGATGCTTCAATATGTGAGATCTATATAGTCGAGGGTAATTCTGCAGGTGGTTCTGCTCAACAAGGAAGAGATTCTAATTTCCAAGCAGTACTTCCTTTAAGAGGAAAGATCTTAAATGTTGAAAAAGCAAGAATGCATAAGATATTTGATAATGCTGAAATTAGAATGATGATTCAAGCTTTCGGATGCGGTTTTGGTGATGATATTGATGTATCTAAATTAAGATATCACAAGATTGTAATCATGACCGATGCCGATGTTGATGGTCAACATATTTCCACATTAATGCTCACATTCTTATATAGGTTCTTTAAACCATTGATAGAAGGTGGATATGTATATATCGCTATGCCACCTCTATATGGACTTCAAAAAGGTCAAAAGGTACTAAGGTATTGTTATACCGATGAAGAACTTGAATTAGCTAAAAGAGATTTTGGTGATGAGAAATATGTCGTACAAAGATATAAGGGATTGGGAGAAATGGATGCTAGTCAATTATGGGATACAACTCTTAATCCAGAAAACAGAACTTTAAAAAGAGTAACAATCGAAGACGCAATTGATGCTGACCATGTATTTTCAATGTTGATGGGTGATGAAGTTGAACCTAGAAAGAACTTTATTGTAGAAAATGCACACTTTGCGAAGAACTTGGATATTTAAGGAGGAATCATGGAAGAATTAGATAATAGATTTTTTAATCACGGAAACATGAAAGAAGTTAATATCTCTTCTGAAATGAGAGAAGACTTCTTAAGTTATTCAATGTCAGTAATTATTGATAGAGCTCTGCCTGATGTAAGAGATGGTATGAAACCAGTACACAGAAGAGTTCTGTGGGCAATGTATGATGCAGGGTTTTTGCCAGATAGACAACATGTAAAATCCGCAAACATTGTCGGTGAAGTAATGGGTAAATATCACCCACATGGTGATACTGCTATTTATGAAACAATGGTACGTATGGCACAGCCTTTCTCATATCGTTATCCACTGGTTGATGGTCATGGTAACTTTGGTTCGCTTGATGGTGATGGCGCAGCAGCAATGCGTTATACCGAAGCGAGAATGTCTAAGATTTCTTTAGAACTACTTCAAGATATCAAAAAAGAAACAATAGACTGGAAAGATAATTATGATGCAAGACACAAAGAGCCAGTTGCCTTACCAAGCAGATTTCCTAACTTGTTAGTAAACGGATCAATGGGTATTGCGGTAGGCATGGCCACAAACATGCCAACCCACAACTTAAGCGAATCAATCGACGGCATTATTGCAGTAATTGATAATCCAGATATCAGCGTTACAGAACTTATGGAAAAGATTCCTGGACCTGATTTTCCAACTGGAGGATATATCGTAGGAAGATCTGGTATCAAACAGGCCTATGAAACAGGAAAAGGCTCAGTGATTGTCCGTTCAAAAGTTGATATCGAAGAGATGAGTCAAGGAAAACATAAAATCATAATTAAAGAAATTCCTTATCTGGTAAACAAGCTATCAATGTTTGAAAAAATACACCAGTTAGCAAAGGAAAAGGTTATTGATGGAATCTCTGAACTTAAAGACCTTTCAAACGACAGAAACGGTATAAGAATTGAGATTGAACTTAAGAAGGATGTACAGCCAGAAGTTGTATTAAATCAATTATACAAACTGACCCCTGTA
>CADBMV010000031.1 GCA_902795865.1 uncultured Erysipelotrichaceae bacterium
ATAACAGAATTATAGAATGGCCATAGGACTTAACAATAGATTGATAGGATCTATAATTCCTATCTGGAAAGATATTATACGAGAGGATATTAATATGGAAAATAATCTAATGTGGGCTTTAGTTAAAGAAAAACCAGAAGTTGGTATATGGCCTAAGAAAGTTGAAATTCCTGAAGTAGGATACAACGATGTAAAAATTAGGATTAAAAAAACATCGATATGTGGTACTGATGTACATATTTATGAATGGAATGATTGGGCTAAAAAGACAATTAAACCTGGATTAACTATTGGACATGAATATGTAGGAGAAATAGTTGAAGTTGGACCAGGCGCAAGAGGTTTTAATGTGGGTGATATTGTTTCTGGTGAGGGACATATCACTTGTGGCAAATGTCGTAATTGTTTAGAAGGACATAAAGAGAATTGTCAAAACGCAAAAGGAGTAGGCGTCAATAGAAATGGTGCATTTGCACAATACTTGGTTATTCCTTATGTAAATGTTTGGAAAACTAGAGAGGATATCGATGAAGAATTATATGCGATATTTGATCCATTTGGTAATGCAACTCATACAGCTTTAACATATGACGTCTTAGGTGAAGATGTACTTATTACCGGAGCTGGTCCAATAGGTTGTATGGCAGCTGCTATAGTTAAATTCTCAGGTGCAAGACATGTAGTGGTTACTGATTTTAATCAATACCGTTTAGATATGGCTAAGAAACTAGGAGCTACTAGGGTTGTGAATTTAAACGAAGAAAAACTAGAAGATGTCATGAAACAAATTGGTATGAAAGAAGGATTTGATGTGGGTCTAGAGATGTCTGGAGCTAGCTCAGCTTTAAATCAAATGATTCATAATATGAAAAATGGCGCTAATATTGCTTTGCTTGGATTACTTCCTGAAAATACTAATGTTGATATGGAAAAGGTGATATTCTCAGGTTTAAATCTAAAAGGCATCTATGGCAGAAAAGTGTGGGACACTTGGTATAAAATGACTACCATGATTGAAGCAGGATTAGATATTTCTCCTATTATTACTCACCGTTATGATGTTAGCGAATATCAAAAAGGTTTTGATGCAATGATGTCTGGTAAATCTGGGAAGGTTATATTAGATTGGACAAATATTGATAAGGTGGAACAACTATGAACAAACAAGAAATTCTAAATTTTTATTCAAAGACTCTTCAAGAAATTCAAGATGCAGGTCTATTTAAAGATGAAACACCATTTATTAGTGCGCAAGGTGCATATATCACTATGGAAAATAATGAAAAATTATTAAATATGTGTGCTAATAATTATTTAGGATTAGGTAATTCTCAAAGATTAATTGATGCCGCAAAGAAAACATACGATGAAAAAGGTTATGGTCTAGCTTCAGTTAGATTTATTTGTGGTACTCAAGATATACATAAAGTATTAGAAAAAAAGATATCTGATTTTTTAAAAACAGAAGATACCATATTATATTCATCATGTTTTGATGCTAATGGAGGATTGTTTGAAACTTTGTTGACAGAGGAAGATGCAATCATCTCTGATGAATTAAACCATGCATCTATCATTGATGGAATAAGACTTTGTAAGGCTAAAAGATATCGTTATAAAAATAATGATATGTCTGATTTAAAAGAAAAGCTTATTGAAGCTGATCAAAATGGTGCCAGAATCAAAATGATCGCTACTGATGGAGTTTTTTCTATGGATGGCATTATTTGTAATCTTAAAGGGATATGTGATTTAGCTGATGAATTTGGAGCTTTAGTGATGGTAGATGATAGCCATGCTGCTGGATTTATTGGTGAAAATGGTGCTGGTTCAATTGAATATTGTAATGTTCAAGGAAGAGTTGATGTGATTACAGGAACTTTAGGTAAAGCATTAGGTGGAGCTTCTGGAGGATATACATCTGGTAAAAAAGAAATCATTGATTTATTAAGACAAAGAAGTAGACCATATCTATTCTCAAACACTTTAGCTCCTGCTATAGTTGGTGCAAGTATTGAATTATTTGATATGCTTTCCGAGTCTAATGATTTAAGAAAACATCTAATGGAATTAACTGCTTATTATCGTAAACAATTAGTAGATAATAAGTTTGATATTATTGATGGAGTTCATCCAATAGTACCAATAATGCTATATGATGAAAAATTAGCTGTTGCTTTTGCTTCAAAGATGAGAGAAAAGGGTATATATGTAGTAGCTTTCTCATATCCTGTAGTACCTAAAGGCAAAGCAAGAATAAGAACACAAGTTTGTGCAAATCATAGTAAAGAAGATATCGATTTAGTAATTAAGAGTTTAATTGAAACAAGAGAAGAATTAAAAAGATAGGTCTTAGACCTATCTTATTCTTTCTTGTCTTATAAATGCTAGTAAATCTTCATAGAATTCTTGGATATCTGATTTTCTTGTTGCCCATGAACAAACAAATCTTGTTATTGTATGATTGTCATCATATTTTCCCCATTCAATAATTGTATATCTGCTTTTTATTTTTTCTAGTAGATTATTATCAATAATTGGGAATATTTGATTAGTAGGTGATTCAATATAAAATTTAAATCCTAATTGTTTAAAAATATATTTTAGAGCTTGCGCCATGATATTAGCATTTCTTGCATTTTCTAAATATAGATCATTTTTAAGTAAAGCTAAAAATTGAATGCCAATAACTCTTCCTTTTGCAAGCATTGAGCAATGTTGCTTCATCAAATATCTAAAATTAGGTTTTAATTTATTATTCTTGATTATCATTGCTTCTCCCATTAGTGCACCATTTTTAGTAGCACCTAAATAGAAGATATCAGTATAATCACAAATATCTCTTAAACTTAAATCATTTCCTTGAGCAACTAGAGCATTAGCAAGTCTAGCACCATCAAGATATAAATATAATCCTAATTCCTTACATGTGTTATATATTTCTTTTAATTCTTCTTTGTAATATATTGTTCCAAATTCTGTCGCATTAGAAATAAAAACCATTCTAGGTTTAACCATGTGCTCATCTATATGATTTTTAACTACGTCTTGAATTTCTTGAACTGTAATTTTTCCATTTTTCCCTTTAACCTCAATAATTTTATGGCCAGTAGCTTCTACAGCTCCAGTTTCATGGACATTGATGTGACCTGATTCCACAGAAATGACAGCTTCATATGGTTTTAATAAACACATAGCTAAAACATTTGCAGGTGTACCACCTGTAACAAAATGAACATCAATATCTTTATTTCCTATTTTTTCTTTTATTAAATCACTAGCTGTTTCACAATATTCATCTAATCCATAACCATCTGTTTGATTATAATTTGTTGAAATTAAAGCTTCTAATACTTCGGGACAAGCTCCCTCAGAATAGTCGTTTGCGAAAGAATACATAGTTTACTCCTTTAACATCATTATATAGCAAGATATCATTATTTAATAAAGTTTTATCATTAATAGTTTATAATAAAGTAGATGAAAAAAAGAAGATTAAATAAATCAGTACTAGTTATTTTTGCCTTATCTCTAGTTATATTACTAGGCTTAGTTTTATTTAATACTAACTTTTCTTTTATTGGTAAAAAATCTATTCATGAAGATGCTAGAACATATAAAACTAGACATTGTTTAGCATTTTATCCTAAAGGAGAAAATGGTTTAAAAACTGCTAAGCAAATATGTAAAGGTGTAAAAGATGATAGAATCTTTGATTATACATTAATACCTTATGGCGATTATTATCAGATCAGTTATGGTGGTGATTATCGCTATTTTACTGATAAACAATATAATCTATTAAAAATCAGTGAAGTTTCTGATGATGGCAAGAAAATGATTAGTGATTATATAAGATACACATATAAGAAAGAACGTCCTGAACAATACTACAACGCTGAATTTTTAAAACAATTAAAAGTTGAAAATATTGATTTTTCTAATGTTACATATTCTATTGAACAAGAATTTTTAAAATGTCATGTTCCACAACATGAGATGGATGTTTATGTTCCATTAAAGTATATTCAAAAAGAAATCAATATGAATTTTGGTTTTCCATTTGAGTTATATGTAAAACCTACATATATTGATACAAACCCTGAACATCCTATCATCGCTTTAACATTTGATGATGGTCCACAATTTTCATATGAAAAGGGTAGTACTTCAACTGAAAGAATAGTTAATACATTATATGACTATGATGCTTGTGGCACTTTCTATGTAATAGGTGATAAACTTCAAGATCGTGATGTTTGGTCTGATTATCAGGTTTATTTCTTTTTAAAAGATTCAATAAATCAAGGTAATGAATATGCATCTCATACACAAACTCATACTTATTCACTTACAGAATTATCTATGAAAGATGATATTTATGAAGAGATTAATGGACCAATTGATTATATGAAAAAGTTTATGGAATATGATATTAAAACATATCGACCAGTATCTGGAGAATTTAATTCATCAGTAGTGGAAGCTTCTCCAGTTCCTGCTATCTTATGGGATATTGATTCTGAAGATTGGTACACCAGAGATGTTGAAGAAATATGTGCACAAATATTAAATCAAAAACTTGACTCAGGAGATGTTTTAATATTCCATGATATTTATGATGAAACTGCTTCAGCAATCGAAAGAATCGTACCTGAACTAGTTAATAGGGGATATCAATTAGTATCTGTAAGTGAGTTATTAAAAGCACAAAACATCGATATTGAAAACTTAAAATATTACTACACACCTAATGATTATGAATAATAGATTTTAAATAATCTTTATACTCATCAGCGATATCTTTATCGCTGATTTTTATATCTAAACCATATGCACATATTTTAGAGAAAAATACATTGTTGACATTTGCTTTTATAGAAAAACCATCTTTAGAAAATACAATATTACTAAAATCATCACCAAGTCTTGTGCGTAAGTATTGACTATCATTAAGGATCTTGAATTTAATTGTTTGTGATTTCCCTGAATAATATGCATTAGTACTTTCATTTATGTGTCCTATTATTTGAGATGTACTGATATTAATTTCATCTGTTTCATCAGATAATTTCATACTATCAATATTATCGAATCTAGTATGGTATATCTTATCGCTATTTAGATAATGATAATAAAGATAGTAGTAATCATTTTGTCTATATAAGAAAATTGGGGTGATTAATTCTTCATTTTTATTATTTCTAGTTATTAGTAAACTCTTTTTTTCTGTAATAGCTTGAAGTGCATCTTCTAATCTATTAATAAATTTTCTATCTTTATGTTTATTATGATATTCAAGTTTTTTTAGTTTAGTTACTTCATATTTAGAAATAAAAGAATACAGTTTAGTATTTAGTCTATTTAAAAATACATCATCAAGATTTTTTAAAGAATTCAAAGAATCAATTATTATTTTAATTTCAGATAATGTGAATGGTGCTTCTGATAAATAATAGCCATTATCATATTCAATATCATATCCATAATCAGCTAATACTTTAAAATCATCATAGATTGTTTTACGATTATTGATTTTAATGTTTTGTTGCTCTAAGAGAGAAATAATTTGATTTATAGATAATTTATGATCTATATCAGTATTATTTCTTAAGATTTCAATTAATTTTAGTAGTCTTTGTTTATTCATAATTTAATTATATATATGTCCAAATATTTGGACAATATCTTTTTTTATTTAGCATATTATGTAATCAGGAGGTAGGAAGATGAAAATGTTAGTTATTAGAAATTACTGGTTAATGATTATATCTTGGTGCTTATTTTTAAATGGTAAAGAAATACTTGGTATTCTTATTGGAGCTATTGGATGTATATACTTGCTTTTGTTTAAAGATAGTATTAATTGTTATAGGATACTACTAATTGGCTTTCTTATGTTTGTGATTAGTTGCTTAATACTTATTCCTAGCAATATTCCATACTTTTTTCCAAAACTGCATATCTTATTAATGGTTATAAGTATTGATACAGCTATTACAAATGAATATCTATATTTGTTTAAAAACAAATTTATCCTTCCAATATTATTAATTTGTTTATCGACAATAATTATTAGTTCACTATTGATTATTGTTTTACCTGATAGTTTATATTCATTATTTACGAAAGCTAGTTTATTTAAGATGCTTGTATTCATCTTCCTTCCATACCTATTACCATTAGCTTACGCAGCTATAAGAAATGCGTTTAAATATAAGGAAGTTAATTTCTTCCAAAAACAAGGAGCTATTAATTAGCTCCTTACATTTTTTCTATTTCTGATATTAAAGTTTCAATTATTTTATCTTGAGGAATTGTCTTAACAATTTCTCCTTTTTTAAATAAAACAGCACTATCTTTTCCTCCGGCAACACCTATATCAGCTCTTTTAGCTTCTAGTGGTCCATTTACTGGGCAACCCATGATTGCTACCGAAATATCTTTATTTACGTTTTCTAAATATTTCTCCATTTGTTTTGCAATAGGAAGCATATCATATTGTATTCTTCCACAAGTTGGACAAGATATTAGATTTGCTACATCCATCTTTAACTTACAAGCCCTTAATAATTTTTTAGCTACTTTGATTTCTTCAACAGGATTATCACTAATAGAGATTCTAATAGTATCACCAATTCCATCAAGTAGTAAGCTTCCTAGTGCTAAAGAAGATTTAATTGTACTATCTAGTAGAGTTCCAGCTTCTGTAACTCCTAGATGTAAAGGGTAGTCAAAAGTTTCAGATGCGAGTTTATATGTTTCAATACATTCTAGAGGATCAGATGATTTAAATGATAAACATATATCATGAAAATCCATTGCTTCAAGTATTCTTAAATGATCTTTTGCAGATTCAATCATAGCATTAGCAGACAATTCATATTTCTTATTTAAACTACCTGCGTTTATACCAATTCTAATAGGTACATGATGCTCTTTGCAAAGACTTACAATCTGTCTAATCTTTTCTTCGTTTTCGATATTGCCTGGATTTAATCTAATCTTATCAGCACCTGATTTAATAGCTTGAATAGCTAAATCAGGATTGAAGTGAATATCACAAACTAAAGGAATATTAATTTGTTTTTTTATTTCACTAACTGCCAAGGCATCTTGCATATCAAGTATGGCAACTCTAATTAATTCACAACCAGCTTTTTCTAATTCATGAATTTGTTTTACAGTAGCTTCAACATCTTTAGTTTTAGTGTTTGTCATTGATTGGATTATTACTTTGTTTTGATTACCAATGGTAATATTTCCAACTTTAATCTGTCTTGTATTTTCTCTTTTCATAAGTTCATTATACAATTGTTAAATCTGTTTTTCTAAAGCTCTAATAACTTCATCTATTTTTTTATCATCACCATCTTTGATTGCATCTTTAACGCAATTATCTATATGATTCTTTAAGATGAGATTGTTAGTTTTCTTTAATAGGGCTCTTGTTGCCATTAATTGATCAGAAATATCCAAACAATAACGATCCTCATCAACCATTTTGATGATACCCTCAAGTTGTCCTTTAGCGATTGTTAAATACTTTTTTACAGTTTTATGATCTTTAGTCATTTTCAATACCACTTACTTCATATCCTGCATCTTCAATAGCTTGAATAATTTGTTCGTTTGTTAATGAAGTGTTTGTTAAATATGCTTTCTTATCTTGTAAAGATACTTCTACTTGAGCTCCTAAATCTTGTAAAGCTTTGCTTACATGAGCTACACAGTGTTCACACATCATACCTTCAATTAATACAGTTTTGTTCATCGTGTTAATTTCCTCCTTTTTAATTGAATTAATTCTAAGTGCATTTGTTAAAACGAATATTGAACTCACCGACATGGTGATAGCACCAATCATAGGATTTAAACTTAAATTAAATGGTTTGTAGAATAAACCTGCAGCAACAGGAATAAATAAGGCATTATAGAATAAAGCCCAGAATAAATTTTGTTTAATAAATCTCATTGTTTTCGCTGCTAAATCTATCATAAATGAAACATCTAGGATGGAATTACTCATTAAGACAACATCACTAGTTGCATAAGCAATATCAGTTCCACTGGCAACCGAGAAAGAAACATCTGCACTAGATAAACCAATCGCATCATTGACTCCATCACCAACCATGCCAACCTTGCCATCTTTTTTCTTTTCAAGAACTAATTCATTTTTATCTTGAGGTGTAACACTAGATAAATATTCATCAATATTAAGTTTTCTTGCGATATTTTTTGCAGTTATCTCATTATCTCCAGTACACATGATAGGAGTGATATTTCTTTTCTTTAAACTGTGTATGGCAGCGTATGAACTTTCTTTTAATACATCTGCTAAATAAACAATTCCTAATAATTTATCATTTTTACCAACTAAGATAAATGAATAGTTATTATCTTTGGCATATTCAATATCTTTTTCATTAGCTTTAGAGTATTGTTCAATTAGTTTTAAATTACCTGCATAATATATATCATTTCCTTTTGAAGCTAATAAACCTTTAGAAGATATTTGTTCAAACTCATCAAATTCAATATTTCCATCAGGATATAGTTCATTGATTGCTTTAGCTATAGGATGATTGGATCTTTTTTCTAGAGAAGATAAAACATTTATAAATTCATCATCATAGATTCTTGTATCTATTATTTCTAATTTATTTTTTGTTAAGGTACCAGTTTTATCTAATACAACATATTTAATATTTCCCGCAACTTCTAAGATTTCTGGGTTCTTAATTAAAACACCATTCTTAGCAGCGTTTCCTGATGCAACCATGATAGCTGCTGGAGTAGCTAGACCCAAAGCACATGGACAACTTATAACAAGCACTGACAATGCAAAATTTAAAGCTTGTTCAAAATTTTTATCTATAAGCATCCATACTACAAAAGTTAGTATAGATATTCCAATTACTCCAAATACAAAATAATTTGATACAGTATCCGCAAACTTTTCAACAGGTATTTTAGACATTGTAGCTTGTTTAGTAAGAGTAATTATTTTAGATAGGGTAGTTTGATTTGCGTTTTTAGTAACTCTAACTTTAATTTCACCATTAAGGTTTACAGTACCACCAATTACTTCGCTATCAATTGTCTTACTTTGAGGGATTGACTCTCCAGTAATCATTGATTCATCAATAGTAGTAGTTCCAGAAATAATAATTCCATCTTGAGGTATAGATTCTCCTGGTTTTATTAATATTTCATCATTCTTTTTTAAATCATCTATTGGAATAATTACGATCTCATTATCCTTTATTAGATTTGCCTGCATAGGTATTAAAGTAGCCAATCCTCTAATTGTCTTACTAGCTTTTTTCTTATTGTTTCCTTCAATATATTTACCAATAGTTACAATTACTAAGACCATTGCTGCTGTTTCAAAATATAAATGATAATGATGATTATTTATAAGCATTACATAAATTGAATATAAGTATGATACTAAAGATGAAATTGACACCAAGGCATCCATATTAGGATGAAGATTCTTCAAAGAATTAAAACCTGATTTATAGTAATGAATATTTAAAATAATGATTACTGTACATAGTACAAATTGTATATATTTACCATATTCAGGAATATGTATATTAAACATATGACCCATAGAAAAATACATTAAGATTAATACTAAAACTACAGATATAATCATATTAATTTTGGTATAGTCAATAGTATTAGTCTTTGATATTACTAGTTCGTATCCTGAATCTTTTACTGCTTTAGCTAATTTAGTTTCATCAGTGATATTTTCATCAAAAGTTATTGTAGCTTCATTTTCTAAAAGGTTAACTTTAACATCTTTTACACCTTCAGCATTATTTAAAGCTCGCTCTACATTTCCTTTACAAATGACACAAGTCATTCCTTTTACTTCGTAAGTTTTTTCCATAAATATACCCCCCATGGGTGTATTATCATTCTAACATTACCTATCAAAATAATAAAGTATAATGATTATATGAGTTGTCCATTATATATAAGAAGTGTTTATAGTCTGCTTTCATCAATGTGTAGTATTGAAGGCATTGTTTCTTATGGAAAGAAATATGGATATACTCATTTAGCTTTAGTTGATAAAAATGTCCTAGCAGGGGCAATGGCTTTTAAAAAAGCTTGTGATAAGAATAATATTAAAGCTATCTTTGGATTAGAATTTGATATTCAAGCTGATGATCAAGTATATTCAATGATTCTATACGCACTAAATGATGATGGTTTTAAAAACCTTATGGGACTTTCAAGCCATATTTGTACAAGTGATGACAAAATAATTGATTTAAATATATTGAATAAATATCGTGAAAATAATATCTTATGTCTTTTATCTGATGATATGCCTTTAACAGCCTACATAGATAAAAATATGGATACAAATCAAATTATTGATAGGCAAAGAATGATGTTTGGAGATTATGTTGTGGGGCTTGTGGATAATGATATCGCAATTAATAATTCCCGCAATGAAAAACTTAAACCTCTTTTAAAACAACACAACATTCAAACACTCGCAATAAATAGGACTTATTATTTAAATGAAAATGATTATGAAGAATATAATGTCTTAAAGTGTATAAGAGATAAAAAACTAGTAAGTGATATTGATAATACTATTGATATTGGAAGACATTTTTTAAGCAAAGAAGAATATGATGCTTTATATGATAAAAATACTTTAATTAACACTGATGTCTTTGCATCTAAATGTAATGTTGATTTAAATTATTCAACTTCTTTACCAGAATATATTAATAAGAGTAATGTTTCATCAAAACAATATTTAGTTTCTTTATGTAAAGAAGGACTTAAAAGAAGACTAAAAGGTAATATCACAAGCGAGTATTCAAAACGTTTGGAATATGAGTTATCAGTAATAATAAAAATGAGTTTTGAAGACTATTTTTTAATAGTTTATGATTTTATATTATTCGCAAAGAAAAAAGGAATAATGGTTGGCCCAGGAAGAGGTTCAGCTGCAGGATCTTTAGTTTCATATTGTTTAGGTATAACTGATATAGATCCAATTAAATATGGTTTGATTTTTGAAAGGTTTTTAAATCCAGAAAGAATAACAATGCCTGATATTGATACTGATTTTCCAGATGATGCGAGAGATGAAGTTATTGAATATGTAAGAGATAAATATGGCATTAGACATGTGGGCCATATTATTACTTATGGAACTTTGAAGGCTAAACAAGTTTTAAGAGATGTGGGAAGAGTATTAGATTATCCTAATAGAGAAATAGATAGTATTTGTAAGATTATTCCTAATGCAGTTGATATGGATTTAAAAAAAGCATATGAAACAATTCCTTTATTTAGACAAAAGATTGAATCTGATGAAAGATATCGTAAATTATATAGAATAGCTAGAAAATTAGAATTTAATCCTCGTCATGAATCAACACATGCTGCAGGTATTGTCATGTCTAAAAAACAACTAGATGAAGTTGTTCCTGTAACAAGAATAGAAAATGATCTTTTCTCTACACAATATACAATGGAATA
Source organism: uncultured Erysipelotrichaceae bacterium (assembly GCA_902795865.1). Taxonomy (GTDB): domain Bacteria; phylum Bacillota_I; class Bacilli_A; order Erysipelotrichales; family Erysipelotrichaceae; genus Colivicinus. The sequence continues at coordinate 11,527 of CADBMV010000031.1, forward strand.
TCTTGAAGAATTAGGATTAATCAAGATGGATTTTTTAGGATTAAGAAATTTAAGTATAATTGCCGAGATTACAAAAGAGATTAATAAAAAAGAAAATTTCAATATTAAAGATATACCTTTAGATGATGAAAAAACATTTAAACTAATTGATGATGTTAATGTGCTAGGAGTATTCCAGCTTGAATCTTCTGGTATGCGAAATTTAATAAGACAAATGCAACCAAAGACATTTGAAGAAATAGCGATGTGTATAGCTTTATTTAGACCTGGTCCAATGAAGAATATTCCTAATTTCTTAAATAGTAGAGCTAATCCTGATAAGATTAAATATCTTCATCCAAATTTAGAAGAGATTTTAAAAGAAACTTATGGCATCATAGTCTATCAAGAGCAAATTATAAATATTGCGCAAAAAATGGCAGGTTTTAGTTATGGTAAAGCTGATATTTTAAGAAAAGCTATGTCTAAAAAGAAAGTTGAAGAACTTGAGAATCTTCATTCAGACTTTATTTCAGGATGCATTCAAAAAGGATATAGTAAGCAGTTAAGTGAGAAAGTATATGAATTGATATTAGAGTTTGCGAATTATGGTTTTAATAAATCTCATTCAATAGCTTATGGTTTAATTGCTTATCAATTAGCTTATCTAAAAGCAAACTATCCATTATACTTCTATAAAGCATTATTAAATGGTGTTATTGGTTCACAAAGTAAAACATATGATTATATAAGTGAATGTTTAAATATTAAACAAAAGATTAAGGGTATTAGTATTAATGATTCTGAACTAACATATATCATTAAAGATGATAGTATAATCATGCCTTTAAGTATATGTAAAGAAGTAGGAAGTATCTCTAGCCAAAAAATAATTGATGAAAGAAATCAAAATGGTCCATTCTTAGATTATGTTGAAACTGTAAGAAGATTAATAATAAAAGGTGTAGAAAGAAATGTAATAGAAAACTTAATCTATGCAGGAGCGTTTGATGAGTTTAAACATTCTCGTAATACTATGATTTCTGCTTTAGATAATGTGATCATGTATGCTAATGCTCATAAAAATGAAGTATCTTTAATTGAAGAAGATGATAAACCAATTATCAATGAATTAAGAGATGATAATATGATTCTTGCGGAAAATGAAAAGAATGTATTAGGTTTCTATTTTAGCTTTAATCCAATAATTGCAGTTAAGAAAAAATATAATATTAATACAGATAATTTGTATAATTTATCTATAAGCACTGGTAATATAAAGGGATTTGGTTTAATTAAAAATATTAAACAGATAAAGACTAAAAAAGGTGATTTAATGGCCTTTGTGGATCTGGTTGATGATAAAGGTTCTTTATCTTTAGCTGTGATGCCTAATTTATATTCACAATTTGCTTCAAAACTATCAAAAGGAAAATATATATTATTTGAAGGAAAAATGGAAAGAAAAGATTCATGTCTTGTAAAGAAAATTGAACTTTTATAGGAGGCTATCATGAAGATATTGATTGTTGATGATGAAATAAAAATTCGTGAAGTTGTATCTGAATATGCTAAGGCACTAAATTATGAATGTGATGAGGCAAGTAATGGCAAAGATGCAATAGAGAAAGTACGTAACAATAATTATGATTGCATCGTTTTGGATATCATGATGCCTGAGCTTGATGGTTTTAGTGCATGTAAAAAAATAAAAGCGATTAAAGATGTTCCTATTATTATGCTTTCAGCAAGACAAGAAGAAGATGATAAACTTTTATCTTTTGAAATAGGAGTTGATGATTATGTCACAAAACCTTTTTCGCCAAAAGAATTAATGGCTAGAATAAAAGCTGTATGTGAAAGATATAATCTTAGAGATAATGAAAAATATGTTTTTGATGGATTAATTATTGATGTATCTGGAAGAAGTGTAAGTATTGATGACAAAAAAGTTATGATGACTCCTAAAGAGTTAGATTTATTAATATATCTTGTAGAAAACAAAAACATTGCTTTAACAAGAGATAAATTATTATCTGCAGTTTGGCAAACTGACTACTATGATGATGATCGTACTATTGATACACATATTAAGATGCTTAGAAAAGATCTTGGTAAATATGCTGATCACATAGTTACTGTTAGAGGTATGGGGTATAAATTTGAAATTTAATTTTAAAGGTATAAGATTCTCAACCTGGTTATACTTTCTAGGTTTTTCTATATCAATAATGCTTTTACTAGGAATACTTCTAGTGGTTTTAATTAAGCCTTATTATCGAGATGATAGATTAAGAATAATCGATTCTATTTCATCTACCATGGAATCTTTGTTATTAAAAGATAATGTAAATAATAATGATTTAGATTCTGCAGCAAGAACAATCATCGGCAATAATGTATGTGCTATTATCTATAACGAAAACAATAAAAGCATATATTATCCTCCAGATTCTTTAGGACAATTATGCATGCTAGATAAACAAATAAATATTGAAGATGAAACTTTTATTATTAGAGAAAACCCTGAAAATTTTATTGAAAGAATAAAAAAAGAAAATCCATACTCAATCACTTTAAATTCTCAATTAACAAACACCGAAATGCTTTTGTATGGTAAACAAATAAAAACTAATTTAGCTAATTATTACTTAATATTAAATACACCACTAGAACCAGTTGAATCATATATCGATTTTATTATGAATCAATATTTATATTTGGCTATTATTGTTATGCTTATTTCACTTGTAGTAGCATTTTTTCTTGCGAGAAGAATATCTAGTCCTATTGTGCAAATGAAAAATGAAGCTAATAAATTAGCTATGGGTAATTATGACGCTAAATTTGAAACAAATTCTTTTTCAGAGATAAATGATCTTGCTTCAACTTTAGATGATGCTACTGAAAAATTATCAAAAGTTAATGATTTAAGAAAAGACTTGGTTGCAAATGTTTCTCATGACATTAAAACTCCTTTAACAATGATTAAAGCTTATGCAGAAATGATTAAAGATATATCAGGAAATGATCCTGAAAAGCGTAATGAACATTTAGATGTAATTATTCAAGAAACAGAATATTTAGATAAACTGGTATCTGATATGTCTGAATTATCTAAACTACAATCAGGTATTATTGAACTTAATTTAAACAATTTTGATTTAAAGAAATGTGTTAATAATGTTGTCTTATTATTATCCAATTTAATAAAAGAAAAGAATATTAATCTTGTATTAGATTTAGATGATTGTGTAGTATATGCAGATGAAATAAAAATATCACAAGTTATATATAACTATCTATCTAATGCCTTGAAGTATTCTGAAGATAATTCAAAGATAATAATCAAAACAATTGATGATGAAGATAAAGTAAGACTTGAAGTAAAAGATGAGGGTTCAGGAATACCTCAAGATGCTTTACCATATATTTGGGACAGGTATTATAAAGTTGATAAGAATTTCAATCGTTCTGTGAACTCTACAGGTTTAGGATTAGCTATAGCTAAAGCTATCTTAGAAGCTCACAAAGCAAAATATGGTGTTGAATCTATAGAAAAACAAGGATCAACATTCTATTTTGAATTATCAAAGGATTATGAAGAAGAAAACTGATTATTTAAAATTTATTGATTATGAGTTTGAACAAGATGAACGCTTTATCAAAGCAAATACTGATACAGCTTTTTTAGGTATGTTTCTAGATAAAATGAAAAACAAATCAGTATTAGATATTGGTACAAATACAGGAGCTTTACTTCTTTATGCACATTATCATGGCGCAAAATACTTATATGGTGTTGATATTCATAAAGATGCATTAGAAGTCGCAAAAAGAAATTTAAGTAAGTATTCAAATGACTTTAAGTTATATCATTCTAAGATACAAGATTTAGATATTGAAGCAGTTGATGTAGTTATATGTAATCCACCATTTTTTGAAATGAATAATGTCACTGAAGATATTTATTTCAAAGAGGCAATGTTTGAAGAAAGTTTACCTATGGAAGATTTGTTTAAAGCTTTAAGAAAATTTATGAAAGATAATGGTGAAGCTTATATCTTATATCAAGCAGATCGTTTCCCTGAGTTATTTGAAATGTGTAAAAAATATAAATTAAAAATTATGAAGATGCGCTTTGTTCATGACATTAATTCTAAACACGCATTAAGAGTAATGATGAAATTAAAAATAGGTCCAATGTCTAAATTAAAAATTTATGAACCATTAATGATAGATAAAGGAAAGTACGCTAAAGCAATATATACAAGTGAATAAAAAGATGGAGTTATCCATCTTTATTCTTTTTCTTGTTTAGCTTTGTCTTGATACATTTTATATAGTTGTTTATAGTATGTATCATCATAGTTTTCCCATAAAGGTTCAACCTTAGATGCTTCATCTAAGAAGTAGAAGACATCTCTTTTTAATTCAAATCTACCTTTATTAGTATGCATATCTATTGCATAATCAGGTATTTCAGGAATTTCTCCTTTTTCATTTTCCATCATAATTATATTTTTAATATGATCTGTAGATCTTTCTTTTTTACAATTGCATAAATATCTAATTGCATATAAGAAGAATATAGGTCTATCACCATCTAAGTATGGGAATTCTTTTCTTAAATCGTTTAATGTTTTAACAATCAATATTGAATTAGGATCACCAAAACCAATATCTTCAACACATATTACTAATAGTCTATTCCATAGTTTTTCTTCATGAAATTGCGATGTGATGTAGAGTTCGTATGCAAAACGCATAGCTAAAGCTTCTTGACCTCTTCTGATACATTTTTGCATAGCTGAGATCAGTAAATCGGCGCTGATACCATGTTTAGAAGTGGTAGCTGCCCAAGGATCGTAGTATTCTGACATGTGTTTTCTCCTTATTTTTTATATGTGTAATACTGATTACTTTTTCATATTATTATATGCTTTTAAAAGATGTCAAGAAAACACAAAACAGTGTTTAGACTATGTTAATATAACTATATAAAGGAGATTAATAACTATGCTTAAACAGACAATAAAATCAAAAAGAAATACTAATATTCATTCTATAATTGTTGAAGGAAAAGTGGGTGGACCACTAGTTTTAATGGTTCATGGCTTTAAAGCAAACAAGAGTGAAGACAATAGATTTATTGAAGTTGCTGATAAGTTAAGTGAGTATGGTGTAAATAGTATTATGTTTGCGCAAGCAGGTTGTGATGATTCTGAAGAAGATTTTATTAATTTTACTTTGAGAAATAATTTAGATGATATTGAAACATGTTATGAATACATGATAGAAAAATATAACATTGATAAAAATAAAGTTGGTATGATTGGTTATAGTATGGGTGGAAGATTAACCTCATTATTTATTGATAAACATCCAGAAGTAAAAGTTATTGGTTTATGGGCTGGCGCAACTTTTGAAGCTTTTGATAATAAAGATACATTCTTAGGTGAATCATTAGAAAAAATGAAAAAGGAAGCAAATGAAAAAGGCTATTGTGATTTCTATAATAGTTTTGATAGTGAATATATTAAACTTAGTAAAGATCTAATTGATGATATGGAAAACTTATCACCTGAAAAAGGTTTAAGTAAATATGAAGGATGTGCATTAATAGTCCATGGTGATCAAGATGTTACTGTTTTACACCGCATTGCTTTAGAAACATATGATAAGTTAATAAATGCTAAAGATAGAACACTATTAACTATAGAAGGTGCAGATCATGGTTTTGGTGCTTGGAATAGTAAAACAGAACTATCTAAAAAACTAACTGATGAAACTTCTAATTATTTTATTAAACATTTGCTAGGAGAAAATAATGCTTGATAAGAATTATCTTAATTATTTAAATACAACTTATGCAAGTTTTCTAGGAAAATGTATTGGTGTAAGACTAGGATCACCTGTAGAAAACTGGACAAGTGAAAAAATAATTGAAGAATATGGATTACAAAAAGGCTATTTAGTTGACTATGGCATTTTCGCTGCCGATGATGATACTAATGGCCCGTTATTTTTTATTAGACCTTTATTAGATAAGAAAGATATTGATGAAAAAGATATTGGTCAAGCTTTTCTAGATTATATATGTGACTATCATGGCTTCTTCTGGTGGGGAGGAGTAGGCGTATCTAGCGAACATACTGCATATGAAAACTTGAAGAATGGTATTTTGCCTCCTGATTCTGGAAGTATTCAAAAAAATGGCAAAACAATTGCTGAACAAATTGGAGGTCAAATCTTTTCTGATTGCTGGGGATA